>JAYEFH010000225.1:0-2555 GCA_034658555.1 Thermodesulfobacteriota bacterium
CTTGTGTTCTTCGAAGGGTTTGCGGTTTGTGGGAGCATGCCAGTGTCCACATGAGCGGCACAGGAGAAATCCCCTGCCCCTTTCTTGGAGTAAACCGGTATTTGTGACAAGCAACTCTCCCTGCCTGTGATACGTAATAGCAAGCCCTTCAATCGCCGATTCATCCCCTTGCTCAGATGATCGCAACAGATACGTACTGCCTCCATAAAAGGCCCGCTGCCTGTATTCTTCATCTGAGCCGATAGCCTCGGCCCTCTCAGCCACAAATGACTTCGGAAAAAGGATAGAAGATGTTTGCGGACTCAGTTCCGTTTTGCAGTGAGGACAGTGGGTTGAGGACAAATCAAAGGTCACATAGTCGCAGATCTCACAAGCTTTATATTCCCGGTCAAGATCCGGAACCGGCGAGCGGTGAAAGTCAAGCCCCATGACCTGGTATTTCCGTCCATCCATGTAGACAGTATTTCCTGGAGCATATTCCCTAAGTGCTACGTTCAGGCTCCGCAAAATAGGGTACTTTACTTCATCTTTGGCGATGAGCCTGGCAGTGTCGGAGGGGAAGGCATAGGACGGGAGAAAGCCCTGATCCGAAAGGTAGGAAAGGGGGTAAATCGTATCAATTTGATCGAGAAGTTTGTATAGATGGGAAACCCGTTCGGTCAGCTTGGCAGCTAGTCTCGGTTGACGTCTAGCGATCTTTGCCTCTTCTATTCTGATTTTCAGGACCTCATCGTACAGGGCATCCCTTTCTGTCAACCACTGATCAAAAGACCGCATTATTTGGTTGTAAAAGCCGTCCACGATTCCGCCGACTTCCTCCCTATTGATCCAAGCGAGTTTATCCCGCTTTGCTTCTTCCTGCTTGTCTTTGTTAAATGCCTTGAGTACAGCTTCCACGATCTCTTCATGACGCTGCTGAACTTCTTGTTCCAATCCTTGAAGCACGAAATCTTCCTCGCCCTCAGGGAAGTGCTCTCCCAGTATCCTGCGGAACTGGAAGTCAAGTTTTTCAAGGATCAGGGAATTAATCTGTCTGTGAAGGATACGTTCATTGTCAACGGAGAAATCAGGCGGATCGATTTCGCCGGAGATCATGTCCGAAGGCTTGTCGTAGAAGTATGTGTCGTGTGCCCGGGGGAGAGCGAATGCATTAATAAGTGCAATGCGCTCTTTCCTTCCGGCGCGACCACTCCTCTGAGCATAGTTGGCAGGCCCTGGCGGAACGTTGCGCATGAAGACGCTTGGAAGGTCGCCGATGTCAACACCCATCTCCATAGTAGGAGTGCATACCAGGACCTCAGACTCACCGTTTTTGAAAGAACGCTCAATTTCCATACGCCGCGTACCGGTCAACTGGGCAGAGTGCTCATTTGCAATCATCCGGAAAGGTTCGCGGTGCATGTAGGTGTCAACGTAGTAATTCAGTTCCGGATCAGGCTTATATGGTTCAAGCCGACCTTCACAGCGCCAACGGGCACACACTCCGCGCACGTTGTGGGTCGTTACGCTGTGACACCGGTTGCAGCGAAACAGCTTTTCAGGGATTTCCAGCATTAACCGGCTGTGATTCACCATCTGGACCTGCTGGTTTGCCCTCTCGTCCCCGATCTCCTTCTGGACGAGAAACCCCTCATTATGAAGCAGGTCTATGAAGTCAGGCAGCGCGCTTGCAGCCTGTTCCTTTCCGAAAATTTTTCCCAGGAAATTGAGTAGGGACGTTTCTCCTCCGGATACCGAAAAAAATCCATAGGTCCGGTAGGGTTGCCCCGTGCACTTGAGCTTGTGTGTCACAAAGCCAACGGGCAGTTTTGATCGACCAAAGATGTTTTCCCGACCGGACATGGGCTTCAGAAGCATGGGATGCGAGAGTGCCCGCTTCCATCGCATTTCATCTAGGATGGCAGCAAAAAGATGAAATGTTTCTTCCACGGATAGACCCCATTTCCTCTGAAGCGAATGCGCTCCGTTTGCGATTTCCGAAAGTGCCCTTTCCTCTTTGAAGTATTGCATCCCAAGAAGACCAAGTCCTTCAAGGCTTATACGCCGCGATCCGGGCTTTGCAATCTCAACCAGCACGCCCAACTGAATATCAGCATACTCACTGGCTACATCATCCGGGTTTTGAGGTTTCCGGATCTCGTAAGTGAGTCGCCCATCAGCTTCTCTCATGGGCTTGGGGCAGTAGATTGAATATTTATCCCTGCGCTCGTAAAGGATTTTCTGGAGCCTTTCCAGACTCACAGGGCCGCTTCCCTCTGCCTGCACGTCGCGCAAGACCTGGTATATCAACTGACGGCCCACGAATTGCCCATGTTTTGCATTTAGATAGGCTGCCTGAAAGGCTGTATCCTGCCTGTTGTCACAAAATATGAGCAACCTGCGCTGCTCAGGGGTAAGGAACTGAAACAGACCATTCACCAGCACATTTATACTGACCATGGTGGCGGACCGGAGCGGGGTCACCACCTCCATACCGCCACCATACACACCTTCACAGGCAGGACACTTGTGGATCTTTCCCAGGTACGTGCGCGGATTGAGGAGCTTTCGGGCAT
>JAYEFH010000226.1:0-10783 GCA_034658555.1 Thermodesulfobacteriota bacterium
AAGACAGGGTACGCTGTTTTCAAGACAACGAAGATATAAAACTTTTCCTTATCAGCCTTAAGGCCGGCGGTCTGGGGCTTAATCTCACAGCAGCGGATTATGTCTTTATTGTAGATCCGTGGTGGAATCCGGCAGTTGAACTTCAGGCGGTCGACCGAACCCACCGCATAGGACAGGACAAAAAAGTATTTACGTATCGCTTCATTACTGCCGAAACAGTAGAAGAGAAGGTCCTTGCTTTGCAGGAGAAGAAGCGGGAACTGGTCAGCGCCATCCTGAGTGGCGGGCAGGACATGCTACGGCAGCTATCCCGAGAGGATCTGGATCTACTGTTTTCGTAAATACACCGGTAGACGGTTCAGAATTGAAAAAGGAGACAGCCTATCAATTCCGGTCAAAGACCAATGAACATTCCTCTAAACAATAGTGACAGGCATTGCCCTTTCAGCAATGAACTATGCCATGGGATTTGTATCTATGCCAATATTCTGGAAAATATCAATCTAGGCCTGATTGCATTTGACACTGAAGAAAAAACTGTTGTTTTTCAAAATAAAATTGCCATTGACATGTTCGAAACAATTACTTTTAAAGATTACAAAGCACTCAGTGCCATTCTTTTTCCTGAACAGATAGAAAATATTCACATAGAGGATATCCCATCTCAAAAGACACTGAGGTATGGCGGCAGGCTTTTAGGTTATTCAATTTATACTGTGTCCAATAGATATCTCTGGATATTCGTGCGTGACATTACCGAGAAAGCAAGACTTGAATCAATCGCTGAATCTGCAAATATGATGAATAATATAGGATATGTTTTTTTGGGAATAAGACACGAAATCGGCAATCCTCTTAATTCCCTGAAAATGGCCTTAAGTGTTCTGCAAAAAAATATTAACCGGTATTCTTCAAAAGATATATTGGAATTTTTGGACCGCGCTCTGAATGAAATATCTCGCATGGAATACCTTCTTAACTCCTTAAAAAGTTTCAATATGTTTGAAAAATTGCATATCTGTAATGTGGACCTGCCATCCTTTATAGAAAAATTTTTACCTTTAGTAAAAAACGATTTTGAGAAAAGGAATATTAAGATCAAAAATATATTTTCGCCGGATGTTAAATATGCTCGTGTTGACCACAGGACACTTCAGCAGGTAATGTTGAATGTCATGATTAATGCTTATGATGCCCTTAACGATTCTGAAAAACCGGAAATTGTCATAACCATGAGAAAAAAGGAAGGTCTGATATGGATAAACATTATGGACAACGGATGTGGTATGACTTGGGAACAACAAAGAAATCTCTTCAGGCCTTTTTATACTTCTAAGTTGCAAGGTACAGGCCTTGGGCTAACACTTACTAAAAAAAAGTTAGCTCAAATGAACGGAAATATATCCATCAGCAGTGTAAAAAATAAAGGTACCACAGTAACAATATCTATTCCGGAAAGTCAGGATAATAATACCTAAGTGAAGCGTTGAGCTGTTAGCTTTGAAGAATCAGGGCATTACATTAATTAGAAATAACACCCAACAGGTGAAATTTGGTAATAGTAAAACATCCTGCTTGTCAGGGCGGCAGACCGATAATCATTAAGCTAATAGCTAACCGCTAAAGGCTAATTGCTCAATTTAGGTATAAAGGAAACCCCGGCATGCAAAATGTCTTGATAGTAGACGACGAAAAAGTTTTCCTGCTCAGTCTTTCAGACGGTCTCAAGTCATATTCTGAGGAATTCAATGTCTTGATAGCCTTTAACGGAAAGGAAGCTGTCAAAATATTGAATTCCACCAAAATTAACCTGGTTGTTACAGACCTGAAAATGCCTGAAATGGACGGATTTCAGCTCCTGGCATATTTGACCAGACATTTTCCTAATATACCAACAATCGTGATGACAGCATTCGGCACCCCGGACATGGAAGGAAAACTCCTTACTATGGGTGCCACTCAATACCTGGAAAAACCACTGGACTTCGATATATTGGCAGACAACATCCGCCAACATGTTGCGAGGGATGACTCTCAAGGCCATATCAAAGGCATCACTCTGGGCACTTTCCTCCAGTTGCTGGAAATGGAAGGAAAAACCTGTACTCTTACGGTAACATCCACTGAACGTATCGGCAGCCTGTATTGTCTGGAAGGAGAGCTAATCAATGCCAAGACCGAGACATCGGAAGGTGAGCAGGCAGCCTACGAAATTATTAGTTGGGACGAAACAGAGATAGAAATTAATTATTCATGCAAAAACAAGACTAAGACAATAATCTCCCCGCTCTCTTTTGTCTTGATGGAATCTTGTAAAATTAAAGATGAAGACTCAAAGCAACTTAAAGAACAAAAGACAAAGGATATTGAAAAAAATGGGATTGATAAAATCGAAGAGATCGATTTTCTGGTAGACGAAAAGGAAGATGAAACAAAACCGGATTACATAGAAGAAAAATACGAAGAACACTTAGTATCACAACCTGAGATAGAGGATAAATCAAGAGACTCAGGCATTATGACCGCACAGGAAAAATTAGAGCCGTTTAAATCAATTATAGATTTTGCAGGTGTGGGAATTCTCACACCAACCGGTGAACCACTTGTCATATTGCCGGCTGGAGAGTTGAATTTAACGGAAATTGCTATAATGGCCAACAATATACTGGTTAATGCCCAAAAAGCATCTCAAGACATGGAGGCCGGTAGCTGTAAAATGATCCATATAGAGACGGATCGTATTCATATGCTTGTGAGGTGCTTCAATGAAGGCAAGGACCCATTCAAGGTCCATTCCGGCAAAGCTCACATACACATGGTCCTGGTGCTGTCCTCTGAGGCCGGTATCGGATTAGCCAAACTGAAAATGGCATCTGCGATTAAATCATTATCGGATGACTTCAGAATTTAGAATATATTTAGGGACGAACAGCGCGTACCCCCCTCTCATAGGAAAACATCCGGTTATTCCTGATTGCGCTGCCATCGATAAAAAGAAAAACTTTGGCACAGCATTTACCCTGCTCTTCTGACGACCAGTTCCAGAAAGTCCCACCACTAGAGAAAATTGGATCAATATGTATGATGTCGCTATCCTTGTCTGTATTTGATTTTTTTATTTCATATATTTCCTTTAGCTCTGCAACCGCAGGAAGTCTCCAGTCACCATATCCGCCAGTGCTCAAATTATTAACGTATGATCTCGATTGTTCCCAATTCAAATATCTGCCAAGGTGAACGTAACTATCCTCACGGGTCCACATGAGACCGGTTTTTGTGTCTGTAACAGTGCCGTTTCTATGATCTACAAATCTGCCATCAGAAGAAATTATTGGTTGCCTAAGCTTCGTAAAGAACTTCCTTTCTACTGATGGTTTAACTGTAATTATTTTGCTTTCTGTCTCAAATCCTTTTTTAATTAATTTAACACTTATATTACCCTTCCTTATATTATCAAGACGTAAGGGTGTGACGCCTTTTTCTTTTCCATCAACAAATACCGTTGCCCCACCAGGTAAACTCTTCACCACAAGACTACCGCATAGACTCTCCAGATGAACATCAATCTCCGTCTTTTTCGATGCAGTTATATCGACCTTTTTCTCCACTACAGAAAAACAATTTTGGGAAACTTTTACTACGTGCAATCCCTTTTCAACATTTTCTAAATTTAACGGTGTGACGCCTTTTTCTTTTCCATCAACAAATACCGTTGCCCCACCAGGTAAACCCTTCACCACAAGACTTCCACACAGACTTGCCAGATGAACCTCAACTGTTGTCTCGCCAAGTGAGGGTTTTACGACCACATTACGTTTATCAGTACTATAATAGTCCTTTTTTATTTCTAAGTTAATAGTGCCTTTTTTCACCTTATCCAGACGAAACGGGGTCACGCCTTTCATCTGTCCATCCAAATATACATTCGCACCTTCGGGATCACTTTTAACCGTCAATCCCCCAAAAAATTTAGGAACAAGTTCTGCAATAATTTCCTCAGTCTTTCCAAATTGCATTTCGATGATTTGTTCAAAATCATTATGGTCTTTTTGTGTAACCTTAATTATATGCTTTCCGCCCACCCACATCCTAATATTCAGGGGGGTCTCTCCTACATGATTTTCATCTAAAAAAACGGCCAGTGCACTTGGCTCGCTCATAACTTTCAGGCCAGGTTTCAAGAAAATAAAAAGACCTGCTGCCAAGAGGCAAAAAAGTATAAGGATTGCTATCAGCCCGACTTTGAGCAGACTCCCCCCTTTATCTTTTCCTCGTGCTTTTTCCTTGTCGTCAACCTGAACATCTTCAGGGACATCAGGTTTATCTCCAGCATCCCCTTTTTTTGCCTCAGGGGTTTCAACCGTAGCCCCAACATCCTCCTGAACAGGAATCTTCTTATCAGAAGCCTCATCAGATTCAGATACACTGACCTCCTCATCTGCTTCTACATGGATTTCTTCTTCGCTCTCAACCTGAAGAACCTCGGAGATATCAGATGCGTCTTTAACCTCATCTTCTTTGACCTCCAGGGGTTCAGCCATATCCTCCATCTCCAGAAAAATCTCCTCAACAGGGGCCTCCTCGGGTTTGGATACACTGACCCCCTCATCTGCTTCTACATGGATTTCTTCTTCGCTCTCAACCTGAAGAACCTCGGAGATATCAGATGCGTCTTCAACCTCATCTTCTTTGACCTCCAGAGGTTCAGGCATATCCTCTATCTCCAGAAGAATCTCCTCAACAGGGACCTTCTCAGGTTCGGATACACTGACCTCCTCATCTAAAATCTCTTCTTTCTTCTCTCCGCCCGATATGAATTCGTCACTCGTTAGCTTTAACTCCTTAAATGCCTCTATCGCTGACAGTCGATCAGTCACATTTGGAGATATGGCCAACACTATGGTATCCAGAAAATTCTCACTGTAACCCCGATCTCCGGCTTGCTTTAATGGCTTCAGAATTGGATCCGGCTCGTCATTTGCTGATAATTGAACCCGGATTTGAATTTCGGAGGGTTCATGTCCTGTCACACATTCATAAACTACAGCACCGAGCTGATAAAGATCGGTCCATAACCCACCTTCCCCTTCATCAGCAAACAAGTCATCGGATGAATAACCGGAAGGTGAAAGCGTATTTCCATTTTTGGATTCGCTGTTGAGGGCATAACATACGGCCCCGAAGTCGATGAGCATGGCAGGGCCGTCTTCTTTCAAAAAAATCGTGTCCGGCCTAATATCTCTATGATAAATTCCCTTTCCATGCACGGCTTCTAAGCTGTCAAGAATATCTCTCAACCAGAGCTTGATCCGGTCTTCCGGCATAGTGTTGTCCTGCCCAATCCGGTCAAGTTGTTTTCGGAGAGTCACACCGTCCTCATGTGACATGACTATATATGCGGTCCCATTAGTCCTAAAACACCTTAATACCCGCACAATATGTGGATTACTGAACTTGGAGAGAGCTTCTGCTTCCTCCATGAAGTATTTGAGTCCTTTCTGAAAAACATCCTCATCGGAAGAAAATTTGGCAATTATCTCATCGTCCGATTTTCTGATTACTAAATCCTGGGGCAGGAACTCTTTAATGACCACAAGTTGGTCAAATTTAATATTAGAGGCCCTGTAGGTAATACTGAAGTGATCATATCGCAGGATTTCCTCTATCCGGTACTGTTCAAGTACAGACCAAGGAACTAAAGCATATTCTTGTATCACATCGTTGTAGTCAGTCACTGTTTTAATCCTATCTAAGTTGAGCGATCAGCTGTTAGCCATTAGCTGTCTAGCTTTGAAGAATCAAAGCATTACGTTAATTAGAAATAACACCCAACTGATTAGCCTCTTTCACCCACTGCGTGAAAGATAACATTCGTCCTTATTGACGCGTCATCATTTTGCTAACAAGCCAGTTAGGGATCTTCAACCGGGAACCGGGAACGTTGAACCGCTTAACCCAGGTTTCATATAGGCTATTTATGTTCTTAAATAATGTTTCGGCATAAATCAGGGTAATATTGATTCATTGCAACGATTATTAAAAAAATTCCCGGAAAGTTCGATCATGGATTATAAAGGACTATGTAGTGTCTGAACGAAAAAGCCGTTCATACACAATCTTGAATTCTAAATTTTGAATTGAGGAAGAGATTAATAGGAATGACCAGAAGCCTGTGCTGCTTACAGATCGAGCATTATTTTTTTATTCAAATAATACCCGGGAACAACTAATCCATGGCAATTCCAGTAGCTCTCTGTCGGGTCAGCAAATACGAGGCGGAGTCTGTCCGAAAGTCAGTGGGGGTGCTCTTAGAAACTATCAGGTGCCGTCCCCCCAGAGGCGCTCAAATACTTGTCAAGCCCAATCTGCTCACACCGAAAAAATCCTTGGCCACTACCCACCCACTTGTGGTTAAGGCTGTCTGTGAATATTTGCTGGACTATGGAGCCAGGGTCAGCGTGGGCGATTCCCCAGCATTCGGTACTGCCAAAAAAGTAGCAAATTCAAACGACCTTGCAGAAGCGCTCAATAGTTTGCCGATTGAAATCATCAACTTGAGCCGACCCACTAAAATTCGTTTTGCATCCGGTATATCCATAGGCATTTCACAAAAGGCCCTGGAGAAGGATTTGATCATTAATGTGGCCAAGCTCAAGGCCCATTCTCAGCTACGAGTCTCAGCGGCAGTAAAAAATTTTTTCGGATGTGTGGTAGGTTTTCGCAAGGCTCTGGCACACTGTCAATACGGTGATATATCTAATCTTTTTGAGAACTTACTCATTGAAATTATGCAGGCAATGCCGGAAACTGTGAGCCTGGTTGACGGAGTGGTAGCCATGCAGCGGACCGGCCCCATCGATGGAGATCCGTTCGACCTTTCCCTGCTCGGAGCATCGTCAAGCCCCGTGGCCCTGGACACGGCACTATACACTATTCTGGGACTTCAGCCACATCTTGTACCCCTGTGGCTGGAATCGCAAAAACGGGAACTCGCCGGAGCCCATATCCATGAATTGAGTTATCCACTGTCGCAACCAGAAAAATTTGACACGGCTGGATTCACTCTACCCACGCCACTTAAACCCGTGACATTTCATCCCGTTCGGTTTTTAAGAGGGCGGCTTAAGAGTGTGTTTAGCAAATTTTGAAGATCGGCCAGGGGTAACCGTTTACACTCCCTGGCAGAGCCGACAGGCTTTTGCAGGGTTTCAACCGCGGACAAGGTTGCACCAAAAGGCGCAATCTCAACGGATTGTGCTTTGAAACCCGAAAAAGGCTGTTGGCTATCAGGGGGGGAAGTGAATGATTACGACAAGATGTGTTAAAAATTATCCTTGATATGCTGATCTAAAGTGATTATTACTGAACTTAAGTAACTACTTAGGGAAACTTTTATGAGTACAGTAACAGCTAAACAATTGAAACAAAAAACCGGTGAAGTCAGGTGAACGATTAACTGTCACCTATCGAGGGAAACCGGTGGCGGTTATAGCTCCACCAACAATGGAAGAAACAAAGGCCTTAGAAGAATTGAGGTCTTTTGATGAGGTGTAGGGAGATATTGAACAGACTCTCAGAAAGACAAAGCCTGAATTCAAGGGGTGGAGGGAGGCCACAGAGTGGGTCCGAAACATGATTTAGTTTTGGTCGATACAAATGTCTTTGTGGTTGATCTCCGGTATAAAAGAGATGTCTATTATAATACAAATCGTGCGTTTCTTGCTGATATAGCCAAAAAAAGGACCGGTTTTACTACTATTGTTAACCTATCGGAATTTTGTGGAATCCTCTCATTTAATCTCAACGAAAAGCAGTTGCCGGAACTATGGTTCTACTTTCAAGATAGATATCAGGTCACTGTTCTGCCTGTTCCCATTCTAGAGACTGACTTTCCTGCCATTGGGATTAAAGAAATTTTTGATCTGCTAAAAACTAAAACCGCGCTGGGTGATGCATTAATGGTTTCGGTCGCAAAGCGTCATTTAGCCTTCATTTCAAGAATGGTTACCTGGGATAATTTACATTTTGAAAATATTTTCTCAGGCACTGTCTTGACCCCTGAGGAATTTTTGCAATAAAACAGTTTTTAAAAATTGTATCTCAACCTCAGATAGACTAACTCGGAACGACGGAATATCCGGGCTTAGAATTAGGCTGGAAAAGTCTGCACTTAGTTTGATTTCATATTTTGGAGGTAATGTTAATGTTTGAGATTTTGGAACGTCAGGATATGGCCGATGGCACAGTGGTCCTTAATGAAATAAGTGCGCCCCTGATTGCCAAAAAGGCTAAGCCGGGGCAATTTGTCATTTTGAAAGCAAATGAAACAGGGGAGCGTATTCCGCTTACCATGGCCGATACAGATCCGAATAAGGGTACCATCACAATAATATATCAGATTGTTGGGAAGACTACTGCTCTATTTAAGTCCCTTCAGATAGGTGAGCGGTTTCAGGATGTGATCGGTCCATTGGGTGAGCCTACACATATTGAAAAACTGGGCACTGTTGTATGTGTCGGAGGGGGAACCGGTGTTGCTGTTTTGCATCCCATTACCCGCGGGATGAAAGAAATTAATAACAATGTCATTGCTATTATTGGTGCCAGGAACAAAGATCTCCTCATCCTGGAAGACAAAATGAAGGCGGCATCTAATGAGCTGCATGTCTGCACAGACGATGGATCATACGGCCATCACGGGTTTGTGACTGATGTGCTCAAAGATGTCCTGGAAGAGGAAGACGTTAAACTCGTTGTAGCAATTGGTCCTGTACCGATGATGAAATTTGTGTGCAGTGTTACGGAGGAGTACAAAGTCAAAACTTTTGTGAGTCTGAATCCTATCATGGTGGACGGGACAGGCATGTGTGGTTGCTGCCGGGTGAGCGTGGGCGGTAAGACACGGTTTGCCTGTATAGATGGTCCTGAATTTGATGGACATAAAGTTGATTTTGATGAACTAATGCAGCGCCTCCAGGCCTATAAGGAGCAAGAGTCTATTGCATATGAAAAATTTTTGCACGAATAAGGTGTTATGGAGAATAATATGACGGAAAAATCGCCTAAAAAGGACAAGATACCCAGGCAGCCTATGCCTGAACAGAATCCTCAGATCAGAAAACGTAATTTTGAGGAAGTTCCCTTGGGATATACAAAGGAACTTGCTGTAAAAGAGGCGGAAAGATGCCTACAGTGCAAAAAGCCTTCTTGTATGGAAGGGTGTCCGGTGTCTGTTGACATACCAGGTTTTATCAAAAGTATAAAAAAAGGTGATTTTGCCAAAGCCGTCCGGAAGATATGGGAAAGAAACGCGCTTCCGGCCGTGTGCGGTAGGGTTTGCCCACAGGAGATCCAATGTGAAGGCAAATGCATCCTTGGCAAAAAAGGAGATCCTGTAGCAATTGGCAATTTGGAGAAATTTGTCGCAGATATGGAGCGGGAGCACGGCAATGGGGCACTCCCGCCAAAGAGTGGTCCCACGGGGAAAAAGGTAGCCGTTGTAGGGTCCGGACCTTCCGGCCTGACTGTTGCCGGAGATCTTGTTCTAAAGGGTCATGAAGTGACAATTTTCGAGGCTTTTCATAAACCGGGTGGTGTTCTTGTATACGGTATCCCGGAGTTCAGGCTTCCCAAAGATATAGTTTATTCAGAGGTAAATACCCTCGAGAGGTTGGGGGTAAAAGTTGGGTGCAATACAGTGGTAGGAAGGATCGTTTCACTGGATGAACTCTTCGAACAGGGTTATGATGCCATCTATGTCGGGGTGGGTGCCGGATTACCCCGGTTTCTGAACATTCCGGGAGAAAATCTGACCGGCATATATTCAGCAAATGAGTATCTGACCCGGGCTAATCTTATGAAGGCATATCTGTTCCCTGAATATGACACTCCCATCGTCAGAGGTAAAGATGTCGTTGTATTTGGAGCCGGAAATGTGACTATGGATTCTGCGCGGACTGCCATGCGTTTGGGTGCTGACAGGGTGCGCATCGTTTATCGCAGGTCCCGGGATGAAATGCCTGCTCGATCTGCAGAAATTCATCACGCAGAAGAGGAAGGCATTGAGTTTCTTCTGCTCACAGCGCCTATCAGGTTCCTGGGTGACGAAAATGGCCGTCTGACAGGTGTGGAGTGTCTCCAAATGAAATTGGGTAAGCCTGACGAATCCGGGCGACGGCGTCCCATACCCAAAGAAGGCTCCGAATTCAAGCTGGAGTGCGACCTGGCGGTTATTGCTGTTGGCGCAGGGGCTAATCCACTTTTGACCAAATCCACTGAGGACCTGAAGATCAACCAGTGGGGTTATATTGTTGCAGATTTGGAGACAGGCAAGACCAGGAAAAAAGGGGTGTGGGCCGGTGGAGATATAGTCACGGGCCAGGCGACGGTCATTTTGGCCATGGGGGCAGGCAGAAAGGCCGCCGATTCCATACATCAGTACCTTACCTGGGGATGGTAAAAAACAGGTGGAAGGTGGAAGGATTGGATGGTAACCATTCCTTTTTAATGAGCTGACGCTTATAATTCAGAAAAAGAGGTTATGGAGATACAGGGTTTCTGTCAGAAAGACAATTGCCATGTTGCTGTCTCAAGGGGTTGTCTGCATCCCATGGATTACTGCCCTTACCGGCAGGCATGTTTGATCCACTATATAGAAAACATCGAACGTCCAACATCGAATAAAAAACAAACACCCAATACCTAACATTCAACAGCTATTTTTATTTCTTCATCTTTTCCCATTCAACGTTCGATGTTGGACGTTCGAGGTTCATTACTAAAT
>JAYEFH010000227.1:0-2491 GCA_034658555.1 Thermodesulfobacteriota bacterium
GCAATGTATCCATCCAGTGGGATGTTTCTGATGTCGGGCGTGTTGATTCGGCAGGTATGATGCTTTTTATCCACTATTACGATTTGCTGAAGTCCAACAACTGCTCCATTGAAGTCATTGGCGCCAAAGATGAGCATGAAAAGATGTATCAGTTGTTGCGAGAGTATGCACCCGGACATCCTGTGGTCGGTCCTGCTTTTTCCTCCCATTTTCTGAGGATCTTTAACGGAATAGGAAAAACCTCAGTGACATTTGTGATGGATATAGGCGCATTTCTCTCTTTTGTCGGCGAAAATTTTGTGATTTTTCTGATCTCTTTGTTTAATCCGCTTTCTATCCGGTTTGGCGCAATTGTGAAAAATATTGAAGATGCCGGCGTGCGTGCAATGCCAATCGTTGCCCTGACCAGTTTTTTAATCGGGATTGTAGTCGCCTACCAGGCTGCTGTGCAGCTTGAGAAGTTCGGCGCCCATATCTTCATTGTGGACATGATCGGCATCTCGGTCACCAGAGAACTTGCCCCGCTTATCACTGCCATAGTCGTGGCCGGTCGTACCGGTTCCTCTTATACCGCACAACTTGGCGTGATGAAGATAACTGAAGAGATAGATGCCATGCGTACCATGGGGTTTGATCCCCACCGCTTTCTCGTGCTGCCGCGCATCATGGCTCTGATGATTGCCCTGCCGCTTATGATTTTTTTTGCCGACATAGTCGGTATTTTTGGCGGCATGTTTATCTCTCATGTCCATCTGCACCTCTCTTATGCCGAGTTTCTCCACCGGTTGCAGACTGTTCTTGAAATGAAGCATGTATGGATTGGTATTGGTAAAGGTCCGTTTTTCGCCTGGCTTATCGCCGCCGTCGGCTGCTTTCGAGGCTTTCAGGTCTCTAAAAGTACTGAAAGCATAGGACGTTATACCACCATCAGTGTTGTTAACGCTATTTTCCTGGTGATTGCATGTGACGCACTCTTTTCAGTAATACTCACGGAGCTTGGCATTTGAGTGACACCGTTATCACAGTTTCAGATGTTGTGACCCGGTTCGGCAAAAACGTGGTCCATGACGGCATCAGCCTGAGTGTGCGCCAGGGTGAAATCTATGGGCTTCTTGGTGGCAGCGGATCAGGGAAATCAACTTTAATGAAAGAGATAATCATGCTGCTGCGTCCCCAGTCAGGAGAGATCAGGGTCCTTGGTCAAGACCTTTTGACCATTACCCGTGCCGGTGCAACCATGCTGCGGAGGCAATGGGGTGTGCTTTTCCAGGCCGGCGCCCTCTATTCTTCTCTCACTGTCAGGGAAAATGTCGGGATAAAGCTCAAAGAGTATACTGATCTTCCCTTGAAACTGATCCAGGATATCGTGCGCCTGAAAATAAATATGGTTGGTCTTCCTGAACATGCAGCGGATCTCTATCCGGCGGAGCTGAGTGGCGGCATGGTCAAACGGGCGTCATTGGCACGGGCGTTGGCCATGGACCCGAAGCTGCTATTCCTTGATGAACCGACATCAGGCCTGGATCCAGTGGGCGCAGAGGCTTTTGACAATTTGATTCTTAAACTGCGGGAGGTCCTTGGATTGACCGTTGTAATGGTAACCCATGATCTTGATTCCATCTGGACTGTAGTTGACCGTTTTGCCGTACTGGGCGAAAAGAAAGTGATTGCGGAAGGCACTCTTAATGAAGTCAGACAAAATCTTCATCCCGTTATCAAAAAGTTCTTCAGGGGAAAGCGGGGGCTGATAAGGAACGGGAGATAAATAAGTTGAACAAAAATTAATAGGATTTTTTGTTGTATTCAAGGCGCGAGGAGCGAGCATAACGGGTTATGTGATCGACGAGCAACGAAGAAGACGGCAAAAAAGACATTAATTTGTTCAAGTTATTTATTGTACGTTCCTAAGGAGTCGGAATGGAAGGTAGAATCAATTATACGATTGTCGGACTCTTTGTTGTTCTGTTGTTGGCAGGTCTGATAGCTTTCACTTACTGGCTAGGCAAATATGGCGGCAAACAGGAATATGACCTTTACTATGTCTATATGTCGGAATCGGTTTCCGGATTGAGCCCTGATGTCTCCGTTAAATACATGGGCGTTGACGTAGGTACTGTGGAGCATATAGGTATAAATCCGAAAAATTCCGAAGAGGTGGAGCTCCTTTTGAAAATCAAACATGGCACTCAAGTTAGGGTGGACACCACGGCCACGCTTGAGTTTTTCGGGATGACTGGGCTGGCCTTTGTCGAGCTCGAAGGAGACAGCAAAGACGCTCCACTGCTCAAAAAAACAGAAGATGAGATTCCTGTCATTCCTGCAAGGCCTTCAACCTACGCACGGCTCAATGAATCCCTGACCATACTCGCTGCAAAATCGGCAATGGCTCTGGACAAGTTTGACCGGCTGCTCAGTGAGAAGAATCTGCAAAACGTTGAAGATATACTTTCTGAAACAAAGATGCTCGCCAAAGATATCAGAGGGCAACTGC
>JAYEFH010000228.1:0-2490 GCA_034658555.1 Thermodesulfobacteriota bacterium
GCATTCAAGTGTTCATTTCCGAAGATATCAAACATGCGCACCGCCAGTTCCTGCATCTGGTCTTCCCGTGCCGTAGCTGCAATTACACCTAACCGTTTGCATGAGACAATAAAGAGTTCAAAGTCTTGCTCATTGGCGGCCTTGATCATCTCAATCATGGCGACCCGGGTGGAGTTGGGCAATCGCTTGACCATTCCGAAGTCAAGGACAATCAGCGTACCGTCGTCCCCAACTAAAAAATTGCCGGGATGAGGATCGGCGTGAAAAAGGCCGCATACCAGCATCTGTTCCATATAGAAGGAGATCATCCTGTCCATAAGAGTGGTAAATGGGATATTTGAGCGAGCCAAGCCCTCTTTATCATCAATACGCATCCCTGTCTCAAAACTCATAACCAGGGCGTCACAACTACAATGGCGTGGATATACATCTGGAAATCGGATGCCACTCAGTTGATATATCTCTCTGAATTTACGAAGATTGTCCAATTCAATGGACAGGTCCACTTCTTTGACGATCATGTCAGCGAATTCATTGAGCACTGCTTCTAAAGAATTCTTTGTAAGGCGGCTGAAGAAAGGTTGGAAAATCCTGAGAAAAATACCAATGATTCTTATATCATCAAGGACGTCCTTTTCAATGTTCAGGCGGCGTATTTTCACAGCCACCTTTGTGCCGTCATCCAGTATGGCCTTATGCACCTGGCCTATGGATGCACTGGCTATAGGACTGTGGACAAAATGACGAAAGGGCCGGACTGAGCCAAAGGCCCGGTTGTACATAACTTCAAAATCGGCCCGGTCCATGGGCTCGACCTCGTCATGGATAGTCTTAAGCTCGCGCAGATATTCCTCGGTAAAGAAGTCGGCCCTGGTGGCCAGGACCTGGGCCAGCTTGATAAAGCTTACGCCCAGGTCAAGGATGGTCTGTTTAAAAGCGAATGGATCCAGGGGACGTATATAAAGAAAGTGCTCCTTTTTGCGGACAATAACAAATACAGTGAGCAGAAAACGAAATGTCTTCCACACCCGTTCCGGATTATAGTTTTTGAGCATCAGACCTTTTTTATTATTGTTTTCAATTCTTCCAAATCCTCCTTGGTGGCCAGGCCCATCTCGCGAATGGTCTCTTTGAGTTTTTCCTGGATACGTGAGTCAACGGCCTCCTGTTCTTTCTTGGCCCGATCCTTAGCGTCTTGAATGAACTTCTTGGCATCTTCCTTATTGATCTCCCCGCGCTTTTCCAATTCCTTGATCCGTTCCTTGAGCTTATCCTTTGCTAAAAAAGCAGCTCCAAGGCCAAGATACAGCATGTCCTTTGCTTCCATTGTCTTTCCTCCTTTAGGTGTTATTTATAATTAACGTAATGCCTTGATTTTTCAAAGCTAAACCCTAATGGCTAATCGTTCAACTTAGGTCATAATCAGATGCTTTATACCCTTTATCTGTTTAAATGTAGCCCCTTCACTTATACACTGAACAGCCTTTTGCGGATCAACTACTTTTGAACCGGCAATCATATCAACCCCATAGTCAAAAAGTACAGGTGACAAAGGCGAGGTCGCTCCCACCATCACAACAAAACTCTTCCTGCACAAACTTAATAATTCATCTACTGTATGATTGATAAATGACGTACCGGTAATAGCCACAACGTCAGCCATAGGCAGTACATTTTCAGCCTCTTCTGCCGACAGATCCCCTTCCTGTGGTCTTTTTTCTATCACCCAAAGTTTGTTGGCCAATTTCCGCATCCTGGGAATAAATGGAAAATGGCCTACAATGCATACGTTTTTGCCCTTCCCTTTTTCTGCCAATATTTCAAAGGCATTCAGCTCGACACAACGGTCTTCATCAATCTCTATCAAGGAGTTCAGGGCCGCCATGCCGATCGATGCCTCCAGGAGATTGTCTGATCGAGCATATTTTACCACTTCTAATGCGGTTTTTTGAGATAATCTTCCAACATCCCTGACCGGCACATGAGGAATGCAATCATCCTGAAAAGTGGAAGACAACCCACAACCTCTACTGACTACTGCTGTCCAGTGTATACAGGCATAAATTTCTTGAATTTTATAATCCTCTGTCACAGTGGAGATAAGATCATTGAGTATTTTCATGTAATCTTCGGCATCCTTCACGACAAGTCAAAAGTAGTTTACACTTTGTTGATCTTGTATTTTGGTAGTGAAATTTGAAATTGGGAAAAATAAAGATGTAGAAGTATATTACCTGATTTCTAATTTCCAGTTTCGACATCGACATTTAACAACCACCCCTACAAGGGGTGATTGTTAAATTCTCCACTTGGTCCTCCTTCATTTTCCTCCCAAGTGTAACTTAACACACTGTCCAAATTTTCTGATTATAACGGATTTAGGGGAGGCCACAATCCTTGTTATTTCAAGATGTTATGTTCTTATCGAAGGTGCCGAAAATACGAATATAAGCCCAAGTAGATGATGGGTGCAATACAAAAAAGTGACAT
>JAYEFH010000229.1:0-2476 GCA_034658555.1 Thermodesulfobacteriota bacterium
AAGGAAGTAAAGAGCATCCCGTTCCTGGCATTCCTGGTAGGCATCACGCAGTCGAACATATCAACCCCTCTTGCCACTCCCTCAACCAGGTCTTCCGGGTTACCAACCCCCATTACATAGACAGGATACCTGTCCGGAATCAAGGGCCTTGTGAGATCGATCATCTCAAACATAAGTTCTTTTGGCTCACCGACGCTGAGCCCACCAATAGCATATCCATCAAACCCAAATTCAAGGAGATCTGATGCACTTCGTTGTCTCCACGCAGGGTCCATCCCCCCCTGTACAATAGAGAATAGCAAAAGGTCCCGCCTTGTTCTCGCCTCCAAGGACCTCTTGGCCCATCGCGTGGTCAGTTCAGTAGCATTTTTTACATCTTCCTCACTGGCAGGGTAAGGGATGCAGGAGTCGAGGCACATCATTATGTCTGAACCCAGGGCCTCCTGGATCTTTATAACAAGCTCCGGCGTAAGTTTGTGAAGAGACCCGTCTATATGGGAACGAAATGAAAGACCTTCTTCCTCCACCTTTCCGAGTGCTGCAAGACTATAGACCTGAAAACCGCCGCTATCTGTCAGGATAGGACGGTCCCACCCCATAAACCGGTGCAGACCGCCGAGTTCCCTTATGATCTCATAACCAGGACGCAGATACAGATGATAGGTATTACTTAAAATTATCTGGGCCCCAACTTCCTTGAGGTCTTCAGGTGTCAATGCCTTTACAGTGGCCTGGGTCCCAACCGGCATAAATGCGGGCGTCTCCACCACCCCATGCGCAGTATGCAGACGGCCCCTCCTGGCAGGCCCCTTTGAACTCCTGCACAACTCCTTAAATTTGGTGATTTGACTCTTTAACGATTTAACGACTTGACGATTTAACGACAGTGCGGATAACAGCCTTTCAACCAAGCCTTCAAAATCACCATTTGAGAGTATCACAACTACATCACCATCAGAACGGTTTGCCACAAGGTCCTTAAGAATTGCGCCGGCATCAGGGAAGTACGCCGCATCAATGCCCCTGTCCTTGAGATCAACCACCAGCTTTTTAGATGAAAATCTGTCTCCTGGCGGTGCCTTTTCCGGGTCTGGTACCTCCCGCACCAGCACTCGATCAGCAGGACTGAAAGCATAAGGATAGATATGCTGGAAGATACTCCTTCTGCTGGTATTAGTCCTTGGCTCAAACACAGCTATGAGGCGACGACCGGAATACACGGACCTCAGCGCAGCAAGGGTCTCCTTGACCGCCCTTGGATGATGGGCAAAATCGTCGATTACAGTAACTCCGGCCACCTCCCCCCTGATTTCCTGCCTCCTCTTTACTCCGGCACAAGTGCCCAGGCCCTTCAGAACTGCATCCTCTTTCATTCCAAGATGACTGCACAGCGCGAGAGTACTCAAAGCATTCAAGGCATTGTGTCTGCCGGGAAGTTTTATCCGTGCCTCACCACAGATCTCTCCATTGTGCACAGCAGTGAACCTTGTGCCGGTGAAATCAACAGAAAGATCAGCCAGTCGCCACTGGCATCCTTGACTTTCACCATATGTCACCACCTTGCACCTGGCCTGAGCACAGACTTCCACAACCGTCGGCCAGTCCGCACAGGCCACAAGGACCCCTTTCGGCGGAATCAAGGCAACCAGTTTGGAAAATGCATACTTTATTGTATCCAGGTCAGCATATATATCCGCGTGGTCAAACTCTATGCTGGTAAGAATCACACCATGGGGACGATAGTGTAAAAACTTCGGCCTTTTGTCGAAAAAAGCCGTGTCATATTCATCACCTTCAAGAACAAACCAGGGAGGATGCCCCACGCGGAAACCGGATTCAAAGGCATTGAGCATTCCACCCACCATAAAACCAGGGTCTTCACCCAGGGCATCAAGGGCAGAGACCAGCAAAGAAGATGTAGTGGTCTTGCCGTGGGTGCCGGCCACTACTAAAGGCTTCATATCCTCCAGAAACAAAAGAGATAAGGCCTCAGGAAAAGAAAGATGCGGAATGCCCTTGGAGACCACATACATGGCCTCGGGATTATCGGCCCGGATCACATTTCCTATTATTACAAGGTCTGGAAGTGGGTGATTTGGTGATTTGGTTATTTGGTGATTTGGATGATTAAAAACCAGATTGTCCGGATGGTATCCCAGGGTTACAGGAATACCCAGTCCCTTTAACACATCACTCATGGGTGGATAGGCCTGGCTGTCAGATCCTTTTACCCTGTATCCCTTTTCCTTGAGCAAACCGGCAAGGGCAGCCATTCCTGTGCCGCAAATGCCGATCATGTGGATTTGGTAATTGGGTGATTTGGTAATTTGGTGATTTATATTTAACATATTCAACTCCACTTTGGCAGTTTTTAGAATGTTCAAGCTGCGTAACAGACCTGATCTAGCAAGACATCCAGAAAATCATCGTGAAAATAGCTAAACTCAGGGTTTTTTGATGAGTTCACGAAATACCT
>JAYEFH010000230.1:0-10653 GCA_034658555.1 Thermodesulfobacteriota bacterium
GCGCCCGCTCCGCCAGCATCCCTGCTGTTTCTTCCACCAGGTCCCGCAGGTTGAAATTATGGGCCTCTAACACCAGTTTGCCAGCCTCGATCTTGGAAAAGTCAAGTATGTCGTTAATGATCCCCAGAAGAGAGTCGCCGGAACTCAGGATGGTCCGTGCGAACCTGCGCTGCCTGCCGGAAAGCTCCGTGTCCAGCAACAGCTCGGTCATGCCCATCACACCGTTCATAGGCGTGTTCCAACAGGGTGTCCTGCACCTCCCAGTAGACACCGGAGAAGGAGGGAGCATAGATGCTGCGGCCATCTATAAGCACCAGGAGCTTGTTGGCAAGCGGCCGTTGAAACCACGGGAAGTGACCGCCCACTTGTTCGAATCGATGCGCGCCACGTTAAGACCAGGCATCATACGCAGGGCGTCGGGAATATTCGTGACACCGGAACGCCTCAGATCATCGTTGGTGATCACGAATATGGCAGCAGGAGCCTCGGAGAGCGACTGCGCCTTCTTGGATACCGAGGTGATCTCGATATTGAGAATATCCTCCAGGCTGAGTTCCAGTATCTCCTCCTGAGTCGTTGGAGAAGACGACGATTGCTGATCGGCCCAGCCAGGGACGCCACAGAGTAAAAAGCCAATGGCCAGATAGAACCAATGTGTCCGCAAAGTACGGATCAAGCGAAAAAGTCTCATTTTATTTTTCCTTTCCTTTATGTAAACTATCGGCAATCATGCAGCGATTCCTTAAACCTTTTCCACTCATCCATCTTCCCCACTTTAAACTACCACCCCTTTCCCTTTTAATCGCCAGACAATAATCAAAAAAATATTTCAAATATTTCAAGTAGATAACACTTGTTTCCGATAAAGGAATTAGGGGCGATTTATATACTTCTGTCTCAATTTTCAAGAATCATCATTTTTAAAAGCAAATTATAGAAAAAGATAGGAAAGTACAGTTTCTATTATATAGCTTACTGATATTTTTGGATTAAATTGTCTCTTAATTCTCTTGACAAAAAATCCTTTATTAAAATATGTTAGGTTAAAGTGGCGAAAGGTGGAAAAAAGTGGCGAAAGGTGCCTTGAGCGATGTTTGATGGGCGAAGATCACGTATCTTAGATATTAAGGGTCGTCTTAACATTCCGGCCCTTTATAAGAACATTCTTCGTGGAAAATACCGCGATGACAGGCTTGTAGTCACCAATCTTCCTTATTGTCTTTTGGCATATCCTCTTGAGGAATGGCGCATAAAAGTTGAGAAATGGCGAGCAATAGAAGAGAAGTTGGGCACATATCTATTCCCGCCACCTGAAATGCTATCCTTGATGAGATATTTGCTTGGCGGAGCAGTGGAGTGTCGTTTGGACAACCAGGGAAGGATATTGATCTCTCCAGAACTCCGTACAGAGGCAGGACTGAAAAGGGACGTGGTTTTGCAGGGAATGTCTACTCACTTTGAAATTTGGGACAAAAACCGTCTGAACAAAGAATTGCAAAAAACGAGGGATAACTTTGACCAGTACAGCAGTGACATCACCGCTAAATTCGGAATTAGCGGATAGAAAGGAGACCATGCATGTTCCTGTAATGGTTTCCGAAGTGCTGGATGGCCTGTCGTTGAGGCCCGGCGGGGTCTATGTTGATGCAACACTGGGCCTGGGGGGCCATACAGAGGCCATACTGTCAAGGTGCTCTGAAATCAAAATGGTCCTTGGCCTTGACTGTGACACAGATGCCATGGAACAGGCCGAAGCCAGGTTGAGTTCATTTGGTGACAGGGTTCGATTCGTTCACAGCAATTTTATCCATCTCCATGATGTTCTTTTATTCAATAGAATAGGGCAAGTTGATGGGATACTTATGGATCTTGGAATTTCGAGCTTCCATCTGGAGAATAGCAGGAGAGGCTTCAGTTTTTCCAGGGACGAGCCTCTTGACATGCGCATGGATTCTTCCGCCCCTGGTGCAGTGACTGCTGCTGACATGGTCAACAAGCTTCCGGTCAAAAAATTGACCGAGCTTATCCAAACATACGGGGAAGAGAGATGGGCAAAGAGAATCGCCAAACGTATATATGACAGGCGGAAGACAGCCCCGATTCTGACCTCAGTGGAATTGGCGGAAGTGGTTGCCCATTCCATTCCCAGGAAATACCATCCACGCAGAATTCATCCTGCCACACGGACCTTCCAGGCGCTCAGGATCGCAGTAAACCGAGAGCTGGACAACCTTAAAGAGGCCCTTGACTCACTCCCGTCTTGCCTAAAACCGGAAGGACGACTGTGTATTATCTCTTTTCATTCCCTGGAGGACCGTCTGGTAAAAATTGCTTTCAGAGAAGATAACAGATTGAAACCCTTAACTAAAAAACCACTGGTACCAAGTCCAGAAGAAATGCACAGTAATTCCAGGTCCAGAAGTGCCAAGCTGAGAATTGCTCAATATATAGAGCCCGACGCTACACAGTTAAAATTAATATAACTACCCTTGAGCATCTTGCAGGGACCTGCTTTAGGAAGGAGAAAAATGAGTCCTCGATCAGCAACAATTAGAATACCCCAGAGACGTTCATGTGTTCCGATGGCACAGAAAAACAACACCGGCAGCAGCTTTTCGTTATTAAAAGTGCTCAATATAACCCGTCAAAAGACAACTGCGCTTATATTTGCTCTGGTCGCCTTATTAATCCTGGGGTTCTGGACCACTCACGAGACCCGGAAAACAGCAAAGGACATAGAGTGTCTTCAGATAGAGAAAGGTCGTCTCAGTGCTCAATATCAGGATTTCAGCACTCAAATGGACCAGCTCAAAGCTCGCAGCCGTATGGAAAAATTGGGGAGGAAAATGGGGCTTCACCCACCCACCGGCAGGCAGACAATATCCCTTAACTGATAGAGATCAGAATGAGTTTTCCTTATAAAGATAAAAGAATTATGTTCCTTTTCGCCTTGGCAGGTTTTGTGATCATTGCCACGTCGTTTGTTGGTTGCTTTTGGCAGAACAACAGTATTAATGGCGAAGATGATATTGATTCGTCCAGGCTTTCTCAACAACGGAGCCGTGACTACTATTCCCGGCAAAGTCCCCTGTACAGGGGCATAATTCTTGACAGGACAGGAGCAATATTCGCCGTAAGCCAAAAGACAATCTCGGCCCTGGCAAGGCCTTCCAAGTTGCCGCAAGTTGATGATTGGGCACCACAGGTATCAGAAATTCTTGGTCTTGATCCTCATGTTTTGTCAAAACTGCCGGCAGAGGAACATGGCGTTATTTGTCTAAAAGACGGCATTTCCGTAGAACAAGGCCTGAAGCTGAAAGACCTGCGGCTTAATGGAATAGAAATACTGGAAAAATATAAAAGGGTATATCCTTGCGGTTCACTGGCTTCTCCGGTTTTGGGGTTTGTCGATCAAGGCGGCAGGGGCCTTGAGGGAATTGAATATACATATGACAGCCTTTTAAGCCATACTAATGTGCCACAAATTCACTCGGGTGGACAGGAACTTACGCTTACCCTTGAAAAAAATATTCAGGCATCAGCGGAAAAAGAGCTTGGCAGGCAGATGAAAAGACTTCAGGCCGATAAAGGCTGTCTTGTTATAATGAGTGTTGAAAACGGTGAGATCCTTGCCCTTGCCAGCAAGCCTTCCTGGGACCCTGAACGCTTTTGGGAACTACCTGCAACAAACATTACAAATTACTCTCTGCAAGATAATGTTGACCTGATGGTACTTGCGCCTCTCTTAAACTGGATGTTTGAACAAAGTGAGCTTCCAAAATCCGAAGATCAGTCTTTGGACAAAATGGCCCGGAAGTGGAAATGGGAGACTTTGGGTAAAGGTCTGGTCATGTGGAGTCCCTGGGCTGAACAGGAGCTGAAAGATTTTGTCTCTTATGACGACCTGTCAAGGGACCTATGGGGTCTGGGGTTTGGTCAGTCTACAGGTATTGACCTTCCTGGTGAAGGCCATGGCAGCCTGTCTTCCGCCCTGCCGAGTTCTCATAATTGCTTCTTGCGCCGGGGTATCACAGCCAGTCCGATCCAGATTCTCAGGGCCTTCTCCGCCCTAATAAATGAAAATATATTAGTGACACCACACGTGGCCTTACAAAGCCCTAATGAATTCCTGACATCCGGGTCTTCTGTGAAGGACCAAAGGCAGGCCAAAATTCCATGGTTAACAGAAGAGCTTATACTCAAATTGCGGGAAAACCTTGCGGTCAGGGGAGGGCCTTCTCTTGCAAGCATAAGGTGGAATGAACAGTCTAAGCAAATATCCACTCAATTTCCAGCCCAGGTCACTGCTCTGGGATTCTGGCCCAACAAATCACCTAAAGTAAGTTATATTGTTTTACTCGACGGCGTAAAAAATGATCCTCGTGAACGCCGGGGCACTTTAGGGCGAACACTAATAGTAGCAAAACAGGCGGCACAGATACCCTTTAAAGATAAATGGCGAACAGTGAAAAGCCAAGAGACCAAAAAAGAACTCTCCAGAATGCCAAATCTTAAGGGAAAATCAGTAAGACAGGCCTTTGATATTCTGCAATCCATGGGCATTTCCACCAAACTCAAAGGCATGGGTACTGTGATCGCACAGAAACCAAGATCAGGAACACCTCTTAAGGCTGTGAAGGTCTGCTGTATAACCTGCAAATGATGTTTGGTAATACACGGAACGAAAGGACATTGCGGGATATGTTGGAAGTGCTGAGACCCGCTGTTTCTGTATTACCTGAATTGGATGACGTAAAAATCAGGGGCATATCCGCAGACTCCAGACAGGTAAAGCAGGGATACATATTTGTGGCAATTCCCGGCACGGAACTTGATGGAAGACAATTTATCAATGATGCCGTGGTGAAAGGAGCCTCTGCCCTGTTAATGCCAAACCAAGATATACATCGTTACCTCAAGACCGTTCCTGAAGCGCTTCCTGTCATAGGAGTGGACGACCCAAGGCTTTCAGCCGGTCTTCTGGCGAGTGTCTTTTATGGAAATCCCGGTGAGGAAATGGCACTTATAGCCATTACAGGCACTAATGGTAAGACTACGACCACATACCTCCTGGAAGGCATTTTCAGCAAAGCCGGGCTGAATCCCGGTGTAATCGGGACTATAAGCCGGAGACATTGTGGCATGGAGGTACCTTCTGAACTCACTACCCCCGATGCCATAAAACTGCAGGAGATCCTGGCAGGCATGTCGAAGCAAGGGGCAAAGGCTGTGGCCCTGGAGGTATCTTCCCATGCCCTTGACCAGCAGAGGATCTCAGGGTGCAGCTTCGCTGCATCTGTTTTTACCAATCTGAGCCGCGATCACCTGGATTACCATCAAGACATGGAACAATACTTCCATGCCAAGGTAAAGTTGTTTTTGGAGTATCCCTCTGATACGGCGATTATCAACATTGATGACCTGTATGGAAGGCGTCTGTGGGAAATAGTACAAAGAAAAAAAATCAGTTATGGTCTCAGTCCTGAGGCCGATGTAAAACCTGAGTTCCAGTCAATCAATATTGATGGAATAACAGGTAAGCTTGCCACGCCTAAAGGGCCTGTTTCCATAAAATCCAGGCTTATAGGTCTGCACAATCTATACAATATCCTTGCAGCAGCAGCGACTTCAATCACACTTGGGATAGATCCCGACCATATTAAGACCGGCATAGAATCAATAACGCGTATTCCGGGAAGACTCGATCCTGTGCATACTCCCCAGGGAGTGACCGCCTTTGTAGACTACGCCCACACACCTGACGCCCTTAAAAGTGTCCTGAACAGCCTTATTCCATTAGGGCCCAGGCCTCTGATTTGCGTAATCGGCTGTGGAGGAAACAGAGACAGGGGCAAGCGTCCTCTTATGGCGCAGGCATCTGCTTCACTGGCAGATATTGTTGTGCTGACCTCGGACAATCCTCGCACTGAAGACCCTCTTGCCATACTCGATCAGATGTTGAACGGCCTCAGAGACCTTCCTCCCCATCACCCTGCAACCAAAGCTAAAGTGAAGGTAATTCCAGACAGAAGGGAGGCTATTTTATGGGCGGCAGAACAAGTGCGGCCCGGTGCCTGTCTGCTCGTGGCCGGGAAAGGCCATGAAACCTACCAGATAATCGGCAAAGAACGATTTGCCTTTGATGACAGGGAAATATTGAAAGAGGCATTTGAGTCAAAACGCAAGGTTCAAGGTTCAAGGTTCAAGATTCAAGGTTTAAAGAATAAAAGACAAGAGTCGAAGTTGGAGGGTCTTGAGGATCGGGGTTTTCGATTAAAGGCTTCTCAGGTGGCAACGGCTGTTGGAGCCAGGGTCCTTTCGGGTAACCCGGATATAGCAATCCATGGCATATCAACAGATTCCAGATCAGTAAGAAAAGGGAATATTTTCTGGGCACTCTCAGGGGATCGTTTCAACGGTCATGATTTTGTCCTTGACGCTATAAAAAAAGGGGCCATCGGCGCAGTAGTCAGTTCGACCTTTGAATTTCGACATATGAATTTCGACTTTCGCCGGCGTCCTATCCTGCTGCAAGTTCAGGATGTGTTAAAGGCCCTGGGAGATTTCGCAGCATGGTATAAGAAATACCTTGGAATCAAGGTGGTCGGCATTACTGGCAGTTGCGGCAAGACTACTACAAAAGAACTGATTTTTTCGATCCTGGGGAAAAAATGGAAAACGGCTAAAACCCCTGGGAATTTTAACAACCTTATCGGACTTCCGCTCAGCCTGCTTTCGGCCAAATCCGATGATTCCTGGGCAGTACTGGAAATGGGAACGAACCAACCGGGAGAAATACCCCGGCTGTGTGAAATTGCCCAGCCACAAGTGGGCATTATTACTACCATACAGCCTGCCCACCTTGTCGGCCTAGGGGACATAAAGCAAGTAGCCAGAGAAAAATGGAAACTCTGGAGGGCCCTTCCCAAGACAGGTGTGGCAGTGGTGAACCTTGATGATCCCCTGGTGATAGAAGGGGCCAAAGATCTAACGTGTCAAATAGTGGGTTATTCCATGGGACATAAGGCCACGGCATCTTCAAATCACCAAATCACCAAATCACCAAATCATCAAATCACCTGCCTGTCCTGGACACCGGGCGGGCAAGGCACTCTGCTGGATCTGGATATTGCCGGAAGCAGACTCTATGTTGATCTTCCATTTATAGGAAGGGCGAACGTGCAAAATGCCGTTGCAGCCGCAGCTACAGGTCATGCAGTAGGGCTGATACCGGCCGGGATCAAGCAAGGGCTGGAGGAAATAAAACCAATTCCAGGCCGCCTTATTCTGAAAAATCCTGGACCTGAATGGAGGCTGATAGACGATTCTTATAATGCAAACCCCGGCTCTATGAGAGCGGCTCTTGAGACTCTCGATCTTTGGGGCAAAGGCGAAAAAAAGATAGCGATCCTGGGAGACATGCTGGAACTTGGAGATGCGGCCTACGACTTCCATGAGGATCTTGGACGACTTTCAGCCGATACAGGGGTTGACCTTCTGATCTTCGTAGGACAATTCGCGGATACTGTTTCCAAAACCGCCCAAAAGGCCGGTATCTCGCAAAAGGCTATTCGTATCTTCCCAAATACGGAGAATTTGCTTTCCTGGATAGAAACAGCCGTCCCTGACTGCATACCCTCTCCGGCAACCATACTGGTAAAGGGATCACGGGCTATAGGCCTTGAGAGAGCAGTAGATGCCCTTATCAGGCACCTGAGAGAGGTATAGGCCTTATGCTCTTTCATCTGCTATATCCCCTCCACGATATGTGGCCTATATTTAATGTTTTTCGCTATATCACATTCAGGACAATATATGCGGCTGTTACCGCCCTCTCAATAATATTGTTTTTCGGGCCTTGGTTTATGAGACGCATGTGTGCAATGAAGGTGGGCCAGGTCATCAGGGACGACGGGCCGGCAAGGCATCGTGCAAAAGCCGGAACACCAAGCATGGGCGGCATATTAATTGTTGGTTCCATCCTGGTCGCCACACTCCTGTGGGCCGACCTAAGGAATCTTTATGTGTGGATAAGCATTCTAATCCTTGTCGGTTACGGCACAATAGGCCTTGCGGACGACCTGCTGAAGATCAGAAAACAAAACAGCACAGGCCTGTCCGGCAGATGGAAGCTCATCTGGCAGACAGTCTTTGTACTTCTGGCCGCATGTATAATTGCCGCACATGGTAAGTGGGATACCCATCTTAGCATCCCGTTTTTTAAGAATTTTCAGCCTGATCTCGGGATTATGTATGGTCTTTTCGCCTTATTTGTGGTCGTCGGGACATCCAATGCAGTGAACCTGACCGACGGTCTGGACGGACTTGCTACCGGCCCTTTCATAATAGCTGCATCAGTCTACGCCCTGTTTACATATCTGGCCGGTCACTCGACTCTTGCCCAATATCTCCAGATTCCTTCGGTTCCCGGCGCAGGGGAGCTTGCAGTGTTTTGTGGCGCAATGGTAGGGGCTGGTTTGGGTTTTCTCTGGTATAACACTTATCCTGCAGAGATCTTCATGGGAGATGTGGGTTCCCTTTCTGCAGGCGGTGCCCTGGGAACTGTAGCCGTTCTCTCAAAGCAGGAAATGCTGCTTGTTATTGTAGGTGGAATTTTCGTGGTTGAGGCATTATCAGTAATTCTTCAGGTCTTTTACTTCAAAACAACAGGAGGCAGGAGGATCTTCCGCATGGCTCCCATCCATCACCATTTTGAGCTTAAGGGATGGAAAGAGCCAAAGGTCATTGTGAGATTCTGGATAATTTCTATATTGCTTGGGCTGGTAGCAATCAGCACACTCAAGCTAAGATAACGAATTTGGTGATTTAGTGATTTAGTGATTGAAGTGTCTGTATTTGTTCGTGCGTGTCTGTGGCTAATGAATTAGTGATTTGGTGATTGAGTGGAACTGAAAGGTAAAAAAGTAACAATACTGGGTATGGGGGTATCCGGCCGGGCGGTTGCCGGATGGATCGTCTCTCATGGGGCACAAGTCATATGCAGTGACTTAAATCCTTTGGATAAGTGGCCTAAGGGCCTGATAAGCTGGTGTGACAAAAACGGCGTCGGAGTGGAGACAAAAGAACATAAGGTAGAGACCTGTCTTTCGTCCGATCTGATAGTGGTCAGCCCTGGTGTTCCACCTGACATTCCCGCCCTTGTGGCGGCACGCAGGTCCAATATCCCTGTGATTGGAGAACTGGCCCTTGCGGCATCCTTTTGGAAAGGACCTCTAATCGGCATCACCGGCACAAACGGAAAAACCACTACTACTATGCTTGTGGATGAGATGCTGAAAAAGGCCGATGTGCCCCATGTAAGGGCCGGGAACATTGGAACACCATTATCCGCACTCATTGAAAAACATACTGAGAAAACTATTGCGGTCCTGGAGATTAGCAGCTTTCAGTTGGATTATTTCCCAAGGACCAGGCACTTTCCCTTCACTTCTCCAAGGTTCAAAACAACAGCATGGCTCAATCTTGCGCCGGACCACCTTGATCGCTACCAGGACATCAAGAGCTACGGAGAGAGCAAGGCGGTAATCTATGACTTCCAAGGACCTGAAGATTGGGCCATTCGCAACATGGACGACAAGGGAATGGAAACGTGGAAGGACAGAGGACGTGCCAGAAGGCTCTACTTCGGGATGTTGCGCCTCGGAGTTCCCGGAGCCTGGCTGAACACCTCTTTGAAAAAAATCAACGTCATGTGGCCTGATAATAAATGGGAGGAATATGACTTAGAAAGCTGGTCCCCAAGGGGTCGACATAATATTGAAAACCTGGCTTGTGCCATACTTATTTCACGCCTGGCAGGTGCAGGTGCAGGTGCGGTACAGTCTGTTATCCAAAGCTTTAAAGCGGCACATCACAGACTTCAGTGGGTGGTCCAAAATGCCGGGATTGACTATTATGACGACTCCAAGGCCACCAATGTTGCATCTGTACTTCGCGCACTGGAGTCCATGGATCAGCCGATAGTGCTCATCGTGGGCGGCCGCGGCAAGGGCGAAGATTATGCTTCCCTGGCCGAGGCCACAAAAAGAGTGCGTATTCGTGGTGCGATTGTTATAGGCGAAGAGGCCAAGGCGTTTGAAAAAGTCCTAAGTAAGGTAGTGCCTGTTATCCCGGTGCGTGGAACAAAGAACGGCAAAAAAACTATGAGCAAAGCTGTGGAGGAAGCAACGTCCCTGGCTGAGCCCGGTGATGCCATACTTCTTTCCCCAGCCTGCTCCAGCTTTGATATGTTCAAGAACTATGAAGAACGTGGCATGGCATTTCAGGAAACAGCCAGGGAATTGGGGGATTTAGAGAATTGGGTGATTGGGTGATTGGGTGATTTAGTGATTTGAGAGAAGGGAATTTATTTGAAATTGCAGATGCAAACATATTGTAAACTTAGCGCCCTCCGGGCGGACTTAGCAATGGGAATTTCTATACTGTGAACTTGACTATGAACCGAGAAATATATATGCACAAAACAATCACTCAATCACTCAATCACCAAATCACTAAATTGGTGCTGGCTGGTGGTGGCACAGGTGGACACGTGTTTCCCGGAATTGCTGTAGTTGAGGCCATGGAGTCCCATGGCCCTGTAGGTATCCTGTGGATAGGCACAGGCCGACCGGTGGAAAAAAAGGCACTCTC
>JAYEFH010000231.1:0-2452 GCA_034658555.1 Thermodesulfobacteriota bacterium
AAAAATAGGTGGTGTTGGATCCAGAACGTAAGAAAGAAATTATAGAGAATTTCCAAACCCACGGGACTGACACTGGGTCCCCTGAGGTTCAAATAGCCCTGTTGAGTTCCCGTATCGGCTATCTCACAGAACACTTCAAAATCCACAAGAAGGATCATGGCTCAAGACGCGGCCTGCTAAAACTTGTAGGCCAGAGAAGGAGGTTGCTCGACTACCTCAAGAACCAGGATGTGGGGCGGTATAGAAAAATTATAAAGGAATTGGGAATCCGCAAGTAATACGATGTAATCGTTCACACTTTTTGGCAGTCGACAGACATGGAGTCAGAACTGCGGATTTAATACACTGAACTTGTAACTCTCTTGGTTGTTGCAGGATAATAGGACCCCAAAACAGATGATAAAATTACAAACACAGATAAATGACATGGCCTTCTTCTTTGAAACAGAACGCTTGGCCAAGCAGTCCAACGGCGCTATTTTGGCAAGCCTTGGGGAAACCTCAGTCCTGGTGACAGCGGTAACCTCCGGTAAAACACGAGCAGGAATAGACTACCTGCCACTCATGGTAGACTACAAGGAGATGTTTTACGGATCAGGTCGAATACCCGGGAATTATTTCCGTAGGGAGATCGGAAGACCCAGCGAAAAAGAAACCCTGACTTCACGATTTATAGATCGTCCACTTCGGCCCAGATTTCCTGATGGATACGCCTACGATACCCAGATAATAGCAACGGTGCTTTCTTTGGATACCGAGGTCGATCCTGATGTAGTTGCCATTACTGCGGCATCCGCAGCCCTTTGTATCTCAGACATACCATTTGACGGCCCTATTGCCGGCGTGAGAGTAGGAAGGGTGGAAGGCAAATTCGTAGTTAACCCCACCAAGACCCAGCTTTCAAATTCCGATCTTAACATAATTGTTGCCGGTACGAGAAACGCTATAGTTATGGTAGAGGGTTGGGCCGCGGCACTTTCAGAACAGGAAGTACTGGATGCTATCTTTTTCGGTCATGAATCCCTGACGCCCTTGCTCGATCTCCAGGATGAGCTTATTGAAAAGGCGGGTAAGCCAAAGATGACTGTCCCTGAACCTGATTCGGACCCCGACCTTACGGACAAGGTCAGGGAAATTGCCCTGGAGAAAATGTTGGCAGCTATACAGATACCCACCAAGGTCGAACGAGTTCAGGGAATAAGGCGTCTCAAAACAGAAGTTAAGGAGGCTTTGGCTGAAGTTCATCCAGGGCGTGAACAGAAAATATCAGAGTGCCTGAATGGCCTTGAAAAGGAACTGATGCGCACTTTAATTACAAAAGAAAAACGCCGGATCGACGGCAGAACTTTTGATGAAGTCAGGCCGATTTCCTGCTCTGTGGGGGAACTCCCCCGCGCCCACGGCTCAGCAGTCTTCACCCGCGGAGAAACCCAGGTGCTGGCTGTGGCAACCCTTGGCAGCTCTGATGACGAACAGAGGATCGAGTCTCCTGTAGGCCAAAGTTATAAGCATTTCATGCTGCATTATAATTTTACTCCTTTTAGCGTAGGTGAGGTCAGGCCGATGAGGGGTCCGGCACGAAGAGATATCGGCCATGGTGTACTGGCGGAACGGGCACTGGCCGGAATAGTACCTCCTGCGGACGATTTCCCATATACTATTCGCATTGTTTCAGATGTCTTGGAATCAAACGGTTCATCTTCAATGGCTACTGTCTGTGGAGGGGCACTTGCTATGATGGATGCAGGCATCCCCGTTCGAGACATGGTGGCAGGGGTTGCAATGGGCCTTATAAAGGAGAATGACGAGGTCATCATACTCTCTGATATCCTAGGAGATGAAGACCACATGGGCGATATGGACTTCAAGGTAGCAGGCACTGAGGAAGGAATTGCCGCGCTCCAGATGGACATCAAGATTTCAGGGGTCAGCCGGGATATCTTAAGCAAGGCGCTTATGCAGGCAAAAGATGCGAGGCTTTTTATCCTGGGCAAGATGAAAGAGGTAATAGATCATCCCAGAGAAGATCTTTCCCAGTATGCACCTAGAATCATTACACTCAATATCAACCCGGATAAAATCCGGGATCTTATCGGCCCGGGCGGGAAGCATATACGTGGCATAATAGCGGAAACCGGCGTAAAGATAGACGTCGATGATTCAGGTGAGGTGAACATTTTTTCCTCTTCAGGAGAAGCGGCAGATGATGCCATCAAAAGGATCGAGGACCTAACAAAAGAGGCTGAGGTTGGAGAGATCTACCTTGGAACAGTGAAAAAGATTATGGATTTCGGGGCATTTGTTGAGATATTACCAGGTACTGACGGCCTGGTGCATATTTCCCAACTGGAGAACAGGCATGTAAAAAATGTAAAGGATATACTTGCCGAAGGTGACGAAGTCCGTGTAAAAGTCATAGGGATAGATCAACAGGGCAGGATTAAGCTCAGCC
>JAYEFH010000232.1:0-2448 GCA_034658555.1 Thermodesulfobacteriota bacterium
AAATCTAACGGCTAATAGCTAATCGCACAAGTCATATTTTTTGAGGTATATTATCCCTAAAAATGTAAACTACTTTTGGCTTGTTATGAAGGATGCCGTTGTTTTCTTGAAATCATTTTCTTGTAACTATCAACATAACCCATTTTTCAAGAGAAGAGGAGGATTCAAAACAATGAGAAAGTGGAAAGCATTGGCAGGATTTACATTGACGTTTGTACTTGTTTGGAGCACAGCAGCGTTTGCACATTTCCAGATGTTTTACACCCCGGAAAGCGCCTTGACAAACGAGGATTCCAAGGAAATTAACCTCAAACTGATCTTCACTCACCCGTTCGAAGCCAATTACACCATGGACATGGGCAAGGATATGGAGGGGAATACGCATCCGCCCAAGGCCGTCGGCGTCATGCACAATGGAGAAAAGACCGACCTGCTGAACAAGATCATGCCCATTGAGTTCGCCAGCCTGACCAACAAGGGCAAGGCTTATGAATTAAGCTACAATCTTGATGGAGAGGGCGATTTCATATTTTACTGCGATCCGGACTACTATTGGGAACCAGCAGAGGACTGCTTCATTCGTCATGTGACAAAAGTTATCGTCAATCGCGGTGGCATGTCAACAGACTGGGATCAGCCGGTAGGTCTGGACGTGGAAATCATACCGCTTGACAAGCCTTACGGCGTTTGGGCCGGCAATGTCTTCCGCGGAGTCGTCATGGTAAAAAAGGACGGTAAGCTGGTCCCCTTTCCGAACGCCGAGATCGAAGTGGAATATGTGAGCCGCGACATTATCGGCAACGGCTTTGCCAAGCAAGCCAAGGTCGGGGAAGCGCCGCAGGACTGTTTCGTGACCCAGACCATCAAGGCCAACAAGGACGGAGAATTCGCCTATGGCATTCCCCATGCCGGTTGGTGGGGGTTTGCAGCACTCGGCCTTACCGAGGAAAAGAAAAATGGCAAGGACATTGAGCTCGGTGCTTTGATCTGGGTGCAGGCGCATGAGATGAAATAGCTCAATTTTTGCAAGAGAACAGCTATGCTTTGGTGGGCACAGAATTTAATATCATCAATGGAGAATAAGAAATGAAGCTTTTCGGAAAGATATTTGGAATGTCAGCTCTGAGCTTGGCACTGAGTATATTGGTATTTTCCGTACCTGCCAGTGCCCACTTTATCTGGATCAACATGGGTGATTACACGCCATCAACAAAGAGGCCTGTAAATCTGACTGTTGGATGGGGACATGACTTTGCAAGCCCTGTGGGCAATGTCCTATATAATCAGGAAGGGCTTGACAAAATCTACATGCTCGCCCCGAATGGTGATGAGCTGAAGATAGAGCCTGTCAACGAGATTGAGTTCAAGGTGGAAAGATCCTTAAAGCAGGATGGTGCATATCTGGTCGTTGCCAAGAGAAAAGAAAGCTTTTTTACAAAGACCGCTGATGGGTATAAACGCCAGTCAAAAAAAGGTCTGAAGAATGTCATTCAATGCAGCTACTCTGGAATGTATGCCAAGGCCATAGTTGATGTCGGAAAAGGAGGAGGAGACGTCTTTTCCAAACCACTCGGCCATACCCTTGAGGTTGTCCCACTGAACGATCCAGCCGTGTTAAGAGAAGGAGATTATCTGTCAGTAAAGGTGCTTTATAATAACGAGCTCCTCAGAACCGAGCTCTATGCCACCTATGTCGGATTTTCCACAGAACAGGCCTGGGCTTACACTATCAATACGAACAAGGATGGTATAGGGAGGATAAAGATTCTTAAGCCGGGTATCTGGCTCATCAAGGTCGGTCATAAGGTCCCCTATCCTGATTCAGAGGAATGTGATCAGTATTCATATTCAGCCACGTTGACCTTTGAGGTGAAATAGCTGGTGAGCTGGTAAGCTAATAAGTCGAGCAGCTCAACAGCTTAACAGCTAATCAAGAGGGGAGAGAAAGATGAATAAATCAACAGGGAGGATATCTGTATCAAATTTGATAGCAGGCCTCTTTGCATATATATCAAGGAGTATTCCAGCAATTGTTATTGCTGTAGCTCTGGCTGTATCAGTTACTTTTGCCTGGGCTGATGAACCCGGGAGTGAGGCTGTAACATCTTTGGAAAGTATCGTGGTTACCGCCACCAAGACACCTCATACCTTGAGAGATGTTCCAGTGGAGACCGTCGTGGTTACCAGGGAGGATATTGAGCGGACAAACGCCCAGAATGTCATTGACGTCTTGAAAAATATTCCTGGAATTGACGCTTCTGTTCATGATGATGTTTTCGGGACGTATACCTGGCGGGCCAAATTGCGGGGGCTGAATTTCAATGATGGTTACGGCCTGATCCTTATTGACGGACAAAGGGCCATGGGCTGCGGCCAGAGCGGAGGCATGGGCGAGTATGGAACCGGGCTCAACCAGGTTCCTGTGGACATGATCGAGAGAATCGAGGT
>JAYEFH010000233.1:0-2440 GCA_034658555.1 Thermodesulfobacteriota bacterium
TTTGGACTCACGGCTCCCGCAGTCAGGGCATGGTGAAGAGTCTTCACCCATGCCAACCATTACTTCAAAAATCGCTCCGCAATTGGCGCATTCATAATCATATATCGGCATAGAACTATTCCTGATTCCTTTTACAACTTTCGCAAAAAACATATCTTTTCAAGATCATCTTTGAATATATCATCATTTGAAAATTTTTTCAGGAATCCGTGCCTCGTTAATAGGAAAAGGATTCGGTTCATCGTCTTCCACGACCGTTCACACCCCTTGGCTAACCGGGAGTAAATAAAAAACTGAATGAACTACCCCGCCCGCAAGCGGCGGGGAATAAAACCCCAAGGGATTAAACGGCAACCGGTTGATTCTGATTTATTCTCATTTGTTTAAGTGCCGATGATATTTGTAGGGACGGAAGAAAAATTGCTGATTTTTCACAAGTGGCTCCGAGACAATTAATTTATTCGTTTTGAAAAAGAATTGCGGATCTGAATAACGAATGGGAAATCCTTTAGGAAAAGGGACATCGGACATGAGTGAAACGTAACCGTTCATACTCCCTGGCAGCCGACAGGCTTTTGCAGGGTTTCAATCGCGGACAAGGTTGCACCAAAAGGCGTATTCTCAATGGATTGTGCTTTGAAACCCGAAAAAGGCTGTTGGCTGTCAGGGGGGGGAAGTGAATGATTACAGTGAAACAGATCAGAAGACAACGCCTTTGGAGGAATTTAAACCCCAGAATATCCTAAAAGCCGAGGATTACGAATCATACATAGGACAAGAACGGGTGGAGGAGCTTAAGCGTCTTGCAGAACCCGTTATAGGGAAAGGATGGTCAAATGTTAACTCCACACTAATAGGTGGAGGAGTATCGGAAATACTTCGCAGTGCTATTCCTCTGGCCCGGGGGCTTGGAGTGCAGGCCAATTGGTACGTGATAAAAGGTACTGATGATTTCTTCAGTGTAACAAAGAAATTTCACAATCTCTTGCAGGGGGTTGATCAACCCATTTCCATTCTTTCTGGGTAATACTGCAACAGATGATCCGGAAGGGGGAGCCATGCTGGAGACGCTCAAGCAGGAGGCAGGTGATGATCCTGATATTCGGTTCTGGATTGGTGTGGAAAATAACGATCAGGTATTAGGCGCTCTGATGCATATTGCCCGGGGATTTATCCATATTTCCACCAAGGAAGGGTTTGGTCTGGTAGTATCCGAGGCTCTCTGGCAGGGAACACCTGTTATTGGATCGAGAGTAGGGGGAATTACCATGCAAGTTCTGGATGGCTATACAGGCTATCTGGTTGATCCTATGGATGTTGAAACCATTGCTGCCAAAATGGCCCGTCTGTTGGACTATCCTGATGAAGCAGCCACCCTGGGCGTCCAGGGGAGAGATCATGTGCGCAAACACTTTCTCCTGCCGGAGCTGATCCGGCATTATCTTATTCTTCTTCGGTTCTATTCAGGACTGAGTCAAGAACTGCCTGAGTTCAGATTAACCGATCTTGCCTACAGTGAGATTATCCATGCCATGAGACGTCCTCACCCATTTTTGCCAAGGTTATGAGTAGCCGTTTACGGCTTGAAACTTGAAATTAGAAATTGGGGAGAGATGACAAATATAACTGCGGCAAACCGGGAAAAGTTATGCAGGTGTCTCAATCTAACTGTTAAAGCTATCCAAGGCCTCTTTTTCCGAATCATATATAGCAAAAATCTTATTTAAGCGAGTTACTTCAAAGACCGATCTCACATTTTTCATTAATTCACATAATTTAATTTCCCCCCGGGTTCCGATTGCCTTTAAGGTAGAGATCAATACCCCAAGCCCGGAGCTGTCGATTAGATCAACACCTGATAGATTGATAACCAGATTCACATTCCCATTATCCACAAATTCAGCTAATTTGGATTTGAAATCAGTTGTAATGCCTACATCAAGTCTATTTTCCCTTGGTCTTATGACCATAACTTTATTTTTTTCAAAAGACTCTATTTTCATTTTGCATTTCCTTGATTCGCTATTCTGCTTTTATGTCCTAATAGGACTTCACTATCCACTGGTCTCGATCAGCGCCAGTAACTCTGCTGTTTTCTCCTGCATCAAATCGATATCCGCTCTGGATTCTACGTTCAGACGCAACACCGGCTCGGTGTTGGAACAGCGCAGATTGAAGCGCCAACCATCCAGCTCCATGCTTATACCATCGGTTTCATCTATGCCATGGACCTGAGGTCCATAGACCTTTTGTGCGCGGGCAATAGCAGTTGAAGGATCATCCAGTCGCCGGTTGATCTCTCCACTGGCTGGATACAGGGCGATACGTTCATCGAGCATGGCTGAGAGTAGCTGTTTCTTCTGACTCATCAGTCCTGTAAATAGCCAAGGGATCATACCACTATCACAGTAAGCAAAATCCCGAAAGTAATGATGCGCGC
>JAYEFH010000234.1:0-2429 GCA_034658555.1 Thermodesulfobacteriota bacterium
CAGCAAATCAGATTATAGTAGCAACTGCACGGAAGGAAAACGCTACAGTTCTTACCAAGGACAAGAATATCCGAACATATGATCACGTTCGAAGTCTTTGGTAGATTGATCGACCGCAGTGCCTTTGAGGGGCGGTTTCTGAACGAACCTGACCAGTGGGAGATGGCCGCCGGGCAGATCGGAAAAATCTCACCACCAGTCCCCCACATGTCAGATGGCCCGAGTCTGTGTTCATCTGTGTGTGTCGAGCGAGTAAAGCGAGCAGGAGGTAGCAAATTTTCATGTTTGGGGATGGCGAAATGTCCTGTTATGACAGTTTGAATTTGCGAAAAGAAGTAACATTGCCGATTAATTATGAAGGCGCATTGTCCTCATGCAGAGACAAATTAGGCTCGATGCGTCTGGTGTCCTACATGACGTTATGGCATGTGGAATTGAGCCACATTCAATTTTTATAAAATGGGGGATTGGACACGGTGAAGTGAAAAGGTCCTGCCAGTCAAATATGTTGTATAAATTGGCAACGTCCCCTGGATGCATGGCCATTATGCCAGCTCCTCAATCATTTTCTTAATAGTTTCGTTAAGCTGGGGTATTTTGTTCTTGCAGGTATAATAGATCGCTTCGGCATTTACATTGGCATAGTGGTGGGAGAGAATATCCCGCATCCCTTTCGCTTTTTTCCAGTCAACCTGAGGATATTCAGGCAGCAGCTCTCCCCCTGTCACCTTGTCCAGTTTCTTCAACGCTTCACCTATGACGATCAGCATCATGCAAATGGCATCCATTTTTTCGACCCCGGCCTGACTGTTGGTAAAATTCGCCACTTTATCAATTGGTTTAAACCGCATTATAGTTTTTCCTGCGGCATCTTCTATTTGCCGCAAAATTTCCAAGGCAAGTTCTTTATCACGCATATAAAGCCTCTTTATCAATTCGTTTTTTAAGAAATTGGTTCATGCTTTTCCAGTAGGTCACAATGTCAACCGACATGTGAAACCTTTCTTCCAGATCCTGTTTGATGCCGACAAGCATGAAAAGGTCGGGTCTTAGAATACGGACAACCACATCCACATCACTTTCTTCACTGGCCTCGTCCCGTGCCACGGAACCAAATACACCGATATCCAGTATGCCATATTGTTCAGCAAACTCTTTTTTGTACTCGCGCAGGATTTCGATGATTTCATTCCTTTTCATTACTTCCGCCCTCCAATGGTCACATCAATAATCTTCATGGTATCATTGCCGAAGATATTCACCACCTTCACCGCCACTTTACGGCGATGCTTCACTTAATATACTATCACGTTTAATCCATCTATTTCAAACAATACTCTCCAGTTGCCGACTCTGAGTCTGTATTTCGGAGTAAAATTGGTCAATTTTACACTTCCTCATGTGATGGAGCGTTGAATTGAAGGGACAAAGATTTTTAAGTTCATAGTATAGGAATTTCCATCTTTTTGACAGGATCAACGGGATAAATGAAAATCATGTAAATCTTGTTCATCCTGTCAGAGAAGTCCCGCCGAAGGCGGCTAATTTAATTCAATTCAGAAATGGCGTCCCATAGCTCAAGATGGTGCCTGTAAAATTATGTTGTATAAATTAGCGACGTCTCCTATTACAATCCCCTATTACCAAGGATCAGCCTGTTGACGACCACCACCTATCCGGTATAGTATCTATACCATGGAATTCGAGTTCGACCCGAGAAAGAGCGCATCAAACAGACGCAAGCACGGCATCTACTTCGTCGAGGCCCAAGCCTTGTGGAATGACCCGGACCTGATCGAGATCCCTGCGCGAACCGAGGATGAACCCAGATTCCTCGTTGTCAGCAGAATCGGAGAGAAGCACTGGTCCGGCATCATTACTTACCGCGGCGAGCAAATCCGAATCATATCAGTTCGCCGGTCCCGAAGAGAGGAGATTGAGATTTATGAAAGCTAGAGAACTGGAGAAGAAGTTCGATGCTGTAGAGGACATTACGAAGTACCTTGACCTCTCTTATGCACGCCGACCTGGGCAGGAGCAAAAGCGAGTCAATGTTGACTTTCCTGTCTGGATGATACGCTCGCTGGATAGAGAGGCCAAGCGGCTCGGCGTGCCTCGTCAGTCCCTCATCAAGGTGCTGATAGCTCAACACCTTGAGAAGGCGCATGCCTGAACAAGAGGAGATTCTAATCGGGTAAAGGCGGGCTTTTAACCTCCCCTCCCCCGTCGGATAGAAATACGACGCGAGCGACCTCCAGTTGGATATCTAAGCAGTTGACTTCCATTAAAGGCCTCGTTGCACGCGACTATTACGTGTCGGTTACTCTTCTTCCAACCATCGGCCCACGTTTCCGCAAGTCCCCTCTCATCCCGGACAGTCGGATTTCCCGAGTCCGGTTGGCGAATTTTCATTTTCGGGGGTGGCAAAA
>JAYEFH010000235.1:0-10473 GCA_034658555.1 Thermodesulfobacteriota bacterium
GGGGATCAGATGGTTCCCAGTGATTTGACAGGATCAAGGGAAGTACCTGCAACGCAGTGCGCCATGGAGAGCGTGATTGATAACCAAGCTTCGGCAGGTTGTGGGCATCCAGGGTATCGTCCAGAACGGGACTTCCTTTTCCCCGGATCATAAGGACCTTTGAATGCTCTTGGGGATAAGCCTGGAGCCAGGATGCCAGTGTTTGACCAAGTTCCCATTCACCGGACCCGCTGATAAGGCAGAGGCTGCCGTCTCCCTGAAAGTCTTTCTGAGAAAGCTTCTGCCCGTTAATAAGGGCCCTCTGAAGCCTGCCCAGGTCCGTGTCTTTGGGAGAAGGCGTTTCTTCGAGCAAGTGCAGCCGAATGCCGGAACGGCAGAGGGCGTCAAGAAGATTTCTCCAGCAAGGAGGCCAGGAAGCAAGGGGTTCCACGATCCGGATTTCCTCAATGTCCAGCCTGTGTGGATCGTTGAGAAAGCTCATTATGAGCTGCAAGCGGTCTCCGAGCCCTGGCGCAAACTCCAGATGAACCAGCTTCTCCACATGGGCTAAATCCTGGAGCCGATTGCTTATCTGTCCGGGGACATCTCCCTTCCATCCTGCCAGAACGAGCTCATCCCTCCAGGCAAGCACTTGCTTGGCTGTTGACCAGGCATCTACACGAATTGACTTTGAATAAAACCGCTCATTATTGTCAGCCTCTTTCAATCGTTTCAGATACTGGCCAATGCGGATTGCATGGTGGGTCTGGATGCGTGTGAGTCCCAGGCGGGTCTCTAAAACACCCACCAGGCCGGCAGGCCCAAGGACCACAACTCCCTGCCGGGCCGCGTCATTTCCCAGGGCATCCGGATAGCTGCCCGTGTCCAGTTCGTAGCCAAGGATGATGTGCATTATAGACTCCGCAGCTTGCGTTTCATGTCTTCAAGGATTGGATGATTTGTTGGCCACAGACCCACACAGACTTACACAGACAGAAAATATCATCCGCATGAATTGACGGCCAAGTCAAAGGATTGCCTTGTTATGCAGTCAACAAGTCCAGCACCGTCAACTGCTCTGAACAACATGATCATTGGGCTTGTGTGCGAGTTGTGCGTGTACACAAGCCCAGTGCATCAATTTATTGAACTCTCTAGTCTTTCTTCAATATGCATGGGTTGCTTGACAGCTCATCATGCACGAAACCCAAGGATTTGAATATGTAGCGCGAGCTGCTGTGTGTGGCGTCGACGTGTATAGGCCGAGGACACTCTTGAAGAAGAGCATGAACCACAAGGTGACCAACGCCGACTTGAAACGATTGGCCCGAAATCTGAAATGTACGAGCCAAGCCAGCTTCCCGGCGGGAATAGAAGTCAACATCGATTATCTCTATCTCGCATTTTCCATTCTTCATGGTAGCTATACCATATCCGACCAATAGGTCTTCCTCCCATACCAATGCCACAGTTAGGTCTTCCGCGTTTTCCATTCGCGTTGAGCATGCTTGGAGACTTCCATCTTTCCAATAATGACTGTATTTAAAACAAGAGTTCCGTGGAATCTCAGGTACTCCCGTGGATCTGGATCGCTTTGTCACAGTGACATGCAAGTCCTCCTTCGATTGAAACTGCTGAGTTGCATGGAAAACGGTCTGGATCGCCCGAGGCGAGACAGTTGAATCAAAGCGTCTTTCGCTTGAACGCTCTTCCTCCTCAAAGGCATGCTGAATTGCTTCCTCTGAGAAAATGTCAACTGGCTCGGGAAATGAGTTTTCTGATTTCTTAATGAATGCTTGTTTTCGAAGGTCCCGCTTCATTTTTTTCCTATGTCCAACATAGAGTAGGCTGCCTAATTACCGTCCCTATAATACGGCGTTAATAGCATCTTGCCGAATGCCTTGTACTTCTCATAATAAGAGCGCAGTCTGAGAACAGTCAGATTTCCTCTTTCTGAATCCATTGCCATGCACTGTCAAAATCCAATTTTTTACAGGAGTAATCCATTTCAAGCAGGCGCGTGGACAGCAAATAATCATACTTGTCAGTGATCTTGTTGTTAACTAACGAAGTTATCTCATGCACAGCAGGCATTTTAGTTTCTCGGACGTGTTGAATTGTCTTTTTGATTTCTTTTATTGAAGAATCTCTAATCTCAATACATAAGCTGTTGACAAAAGCCTTAAGGCCATAAAACTGAAAAAAAAGAGTTAATGTATATAGTGCTTTATCTCCCAGCCAAGGAAAAATAAAAATGGAACTTTCATCCTCCACAATCGAATTTTCAGCCAATCTAAGATTGTTAAAGCCACTTAGCCCATCTTGCCACAGGTTGAAAGCTGTCTCATCAAGGTAACTACGGGGTGATGAATTACAGTATAATTTGTGCATTTCTCGGCGGACTTCATCATGAACCATCATTCCTTCACCAAAAAACAAAGGAACTCTCCCGCCTTTGGATAACTCTAGCTGGACAACTTTCCTTTTAGTATCCACCTTAAGAACCTTCCACCGTTTTCCGGCAAAGATAATATAGTCCTTATCAGAGAGCGGCCTATGAATTGGAAGCGTGCCTAAAGCCTTACCATTGGTTTCCAGGCGATACTCCTTGGGAGTAAAAAAAGCGGAATAAAAGTTGAAATGACTGACAATCCGTTCACCTTTCATACCCAGAACAATCAAACCGTCATGAGTTTGAGTGATTATGTCATGCTTGGCAAGGCTTCGTAAAAAATCGGCAAAAACATCAGGTGTTACCTTTTCAAACGGCCCTGTATCACAAAGAAGTTTCCATACTTGGTCAGCACGGATCCCACCATACTGAGCGAGAAGTGACAGTACCTGCTGAACAAGTGTGGAGAAGTGATATCGCTGTTTTCCCGGAGGCTCATACCACTTTTTCAGTAACAGGTTGACCACGGCTACAGCCTGAAATAAACCTACACGGAGCCTGTCGCAGATATGACTTCGCCCTGTCAGCTCTTTCTCTTCAATATACATACGGAGGACTGCCGGCTCACCCTTCCTCCCAGAACGGCCAAGTCTCTGCCTCAAGCTTGCAACGGAATGCGGCACACCAACTTGTGCGATAGAATTAACGCTCCCAATATCAATACCAAGTTCCAAAGTCACTGTGCAAACAGCACTAGTGGGCAGCTTGCCTTGCTGAAGACGTTTCTCAATATTTTCCCGAACTCCTTTAGACAAATTACCGTGATGTGGGAAAAATTCATTCGGTAAACCATGATGTTCACACTTTTCTCTAAGTTCACAGGCATATCGTTCAGTATTGGCCCTGGAGTTAGCAAAGATCAGATTGGAGCTCCCTCTCAGTTCTTTAAAAAGATGTCCGGATATCTCTTCAATAGTATCTGGTTCTTCAGGTTCTCCTTTTTTAATATATCCACGAAGTTGCAGCTTCAAAACCTGACGACTTCTATTTGACTCAATAACCTCGCAGGGCATATTCCCATTTGGGCGTAGATATGCGGCAACGCCCTCCATGTCGCCGAGAGTGGCGCTCAATGCTATTCGAGGGACTGATTTACCAATGACATACTCGAGCCGGTGCATTAAAGAGTGAAGCTGGCATCCTCGCTCCGTCCCGATGAAAGCGTGAAATTCATCAATAATGATGAAAGATAAATTAGAAAATGCAGGCATTAAACGTACTGCCTGATTGACAAATAAGGATTCCAATGATTCAGGTGTAATCAGTAGAATGCCTTTGGGATTGGAAAATCGTTCACGTTTGACTGCCGGAGCGATGTCCCCGTGCCATGGAGTTAATGGCACGGAAACTACTTCACAAAGGCTTTTTAAACGCCGGAATTGGTCATTTATTAGTGCCTTTAACGGGCTTATATAGACTATCTGAAAACCTGGTGATGGATTTTTTGCAATATAACTGCAGGAAGGAAAAAAAGCGGCTTCAGTCTTTCCTGTTGCTGTCGCAGCGCTAATTACAACGTCTTTTTGGGCTCCCAAAATATGTGTTATTGCCATTTCCTGGATGTCTCGTAACTCGGTCCATCCATGTTTCCATATCCAACGTTGGATGCCTTCATGAAGTTCATTAAAGGCTTGAGACGCTGATTGAGTCATTCTCTTATCAAAGTTTAAAATTTCTTAATTCCCCAACATTATCATCTTTGGCCGCGATTATATCCGGCATGTCACTATTTCTATCTGCGGCAACATTAATTCCTCCAATCAAATCCCTCCATTTCAATCGGGGATTTTGTTCAAGTACTGATAGTAAATCGACAAAGGCTCGGATTGTATTCCTTGGTGTTCGGAAATACGCATCACCTATTACTTGGTTGCAGTGAGACATAAAACCCTTGAGGGCCTCATCCGGCAGCAAATATTCAGATTCATCCCCTTTTGCAAACACGTCCCGGATTTTAGTCAGTAACACATAGATATCTTCTGGTGACATGTTTGCCAAATGCAGTGTTGTGGCATTGTAGTCAACCACTCCTGCTTTTTTGGCAAAGAAATTTTCTGATAAACGAGATTGAAGCGCCTCATAGCTAAACAAACCCTTACGGGTATCAAGCAAAAATTCAGGTGTACCAGCTAAAACAAACCCTATAGAATGTGCCGTTCCTTGCAAGCAGTCGTTTAATATAGAAAGTATTTGCTCGAAGTTTGACAAACGTGATCTCGTATTCCCGAGCTTATAGAGATGGACCATCTCATCGAGATTAACCAACAAACCTTTGTATCCTGCCAACTGTACAAACATACCCATTAATTTTAAGTGATCGTAAACATTAGAATCATTAACTATCGACCTAACCCCAAGTGCTTGCCTTGCCTCAGTTTTTGTTGAGAATTCTCCATGAAGCCAACGAATACTATCTGCCTGAACCTGGGTGCTGTCATTTTCGTGCCCTTGCCAGTAAGCTGTGATTACCTTGGCAAAATCATAACTCCCAACAAAATCACTCAATCGAAGCAGACGTTGGTGAATGACTGATTCGACGTTATTATTGTGAGCCTCTGCTTCCTGGACGGCTGCAGCAATGAATCGCTCTACTACACTGCTGAGAGCATTACCTTCCGGTTTTGTACGGGTTGATAGGTTGTGCATTAATTCGGCGTAGAGATTACGAGCATGTCCTGTAGTGGAATATAGCCTCCTGTCCGGCGACAAGTCAGCATTAACTGTCACCAAGCCTTTCTCAAGGGCAATGGTTCTGACTAAATAGAGAAAAAATGTCTTTCCTGAGCCATATTCACCTATAATTAAACGGAAAGCTGATCCGCCATCCGCAATACGATCAATATCATGGATCAGACCCGAAATTTCTTTGGTTCGACCCACCTGTATATGATGGAGACCTAATCTTGGCGTAACACCAGCCTTAAGAGACAGAATAATAGCGTCTCGCTCTTTTGGTCTTATTTTTCTCACTTTATTCATTATTCATCCCAAAATCTGAAGCAATTGTTGTATGTCGACAAAGACAGAGGCACCGTCTTCAATAACAGGTAAATCAGTATGTTCAAAAGCCCATTCGTTGATTACCTCAAGGGCGCCATCAAACATCAAGCCGATCTCTTTGCACATCTTTTCAACTTCGGCACGCTCCCAATCTTCTTTTTTAAGCAAACGCCTTAAAAGAGTTCTGTGCCCATTATCAAGGCCCTTCAATGCGTCCGAATCTTTTTTGTTGGCCGATCTAAATGCTATGCTATCGTCCGTTCCGGCTATATCTGGAGAAAAGATATCAGCAAGTACCTCCTGCACCTGTTCCGTTTCTGCCAACTTTGCTTTCACAAGCTCATCGTCAAGTTGTAACTCTTTGGATCTCTTTATTTTTCCGGGAGCAACAGGAATTGTATAAGAAATAGTCCTGTCTCTCTTGCTTACTATTACCGGCTCTACGGAAGTACCGGCAATGCCGGGGTATTCAACCCCCATTCTGCCACCAGTTAACCTAATTCTTTCCTCAAACCCCGTACCGGCAGAAATCAACCTGCCAATAACAATATTTTCATTCAGGCCGCTTAAGTAATCAACCTTGCCAGCTATAGAGGCATCAGTCAAAATTCTTGTTGTGTTTCGAAAAGATGCAGCCGAAATAAAACTGTCGGAATTGCAAGTTATTTTAGTGATGCCAAGCAGGAGCAACTCAGAAGTAGCAGGTATTCCTCCTATCTGGAGTATTTCTTTGTTCGTTTCAGCAAACAACCAGCTATCTACTACTTCATCTAGTAAAAAAGGACTATCTCCAGGATGGTTAATTTTTACTTTGCGAACCATCTGACGAATAATGACCTCAAAATGTTTGTCATTAATCATGATTCCATTAGGTCGAAATACCTTTTGAAATTTAGAAATCAATTGCTCAGCAAACTTCTTTATGCCTTTTGCGCGTAATATATCCCCTAAGGCAGGTTCACCATCAGTCAGTGGTTCACCTTCTTTGACATAATCATATTCCTTAACCCTTATATTTTGGCTATGTGGGATGAAATATTCTTTTGGAGAACCTATTTCCTGTGTCACTATAATCCGTTTTTTGCCATAATACTCTTTGCCGAAATTTACTTGTCCCTCAATCTCTGTAATTGTTGCACGATTTTTTGGCTCTCGGGCTTCAAAAAGATCAATTATATAGGAAAGGACATCAGTCTTTTGGTAAAAATGAGTTTTTGCTCTATACGGATCAGAGGCGTCTTCCTTGTCTGTATTTATTTGATGCACGCGTTTAACTTGTCTTTCTTTCAGACCGGGTAAATCGTATGTCTTGTTGTTGAGTTTGCTTACAGACCTAAAAATCGACTGCGCTGCGATAACACCAGCTGCCTCTCCGGCGGCAACCATTGTGCCTCGGCCAAGATCCCTCCCATAGCAAAGAGCACAGCTTCCCCTCGAAAGGCGGCAGGTAAGAACAGAGCGCACAGTAACTTTGTCAATGCCTGCTTTTTCAATAGCCGCGGCCTTATCCTCTGTTATCTCTTCGTTGGCAGCGACTATTATATTATTGGAGACGGGATCAATAACATCACACAAGGCCACCCTTCCTAATGACTGTTTTCCAATCCCACAGAGAATTCTGTTTTCTTCAATAACAGGACTTAAATCAATACCTTCTAATGTTCCGCAATCTTGCTCCAGAATGATAAAATCATGGGCGGCATTAATCAGGCGGCGAAACAGATACCCAGAGTCACGCCCTTTTTTCTCAAGTTCGCAAAGTTTTCTCCCCCTATTGAACGTGGAAAGAAAGAACTCCACAGAACTCAGTCCTTTTCGAAGGTTTGCCTTGATCGGAGACGAAAAGAACTTGTCGGTTGGATTATCAGAGACGCAGCACATTGCTGTGAAATTCCCAGACCGTTTCCGCCGTTTCCTGGTTTTGGAATCAAACACTGTACAGGCAGGAATACTGCTTTGGCCCTCAATTGGATAATCTTCATTTTTGCAGTGTCCTGGAGAATTCAAGTTATAGAGTGCTCCTTGAGTTGTTTCATCAGTTTCTTCAGACCATGTTTCTACTATCTTGTTGTGTTTTTGACCTGTAAAGATCTCTCCGTCTGCATAATGTCTATTACTAACCGGGACCTCTTCACTCGAACTATCCAGGATTGTTTCACTATCAATTGGCACCTGTATATCACTTATGCATATGGAAAACCCCGCCTTAGTGGCATACTCGAAACCCAGATCCATGAGGTTGTCTACAAGAAGGGCTGCTTGTTCGATTCCGGAATCGCGACAGACAAAATCTATAAGGTTGATAACCGTTTTTTGGGTCATAACTTGATTGACCAAGGAAAAAGGCACATCATTTGGCAATTGTTCCCCAATGAGAATGCGGCCGGGAGATGTGTCCACGAGCCGTTCTTTGATCCTCACAGTGATGCCTTCACGGAGATCAACTTTATCATTATTATATGCAATGCATACTTCTTCCGGCGATGAATAAATTTTTTTCTTTCCTCTTAAAAGACAACAAATTTGACTCATATAAGAAAGCCCCAGAATAATCTCCTGCCTGGGGAAGATACTGTGGCTGCCGTGGGTAGAAGACAGGATATTGCTGGTAGCCATCATCAGTACTCTGGCTTCTGTCTGGGCTTCCACAGACAGGGGCACATGAATTACCATCTCATCTTCATTGAAATCAGCGCCAAAGGCATCACAAACCAATGGATGTATTCGAATGGCCTTCTCATCTATGAGAATCGGCTCAAATGCCTGTATCCCTCGACGGTGAGAAGTGGGTTGCCGGTTCAAAAGTACAGGGAATTCTCTGACCACCTCATCCAGGGCATCCCATACCTCCGGGGCCTCCTTTACCACCATTTTTTTTGCATCTTCAATGGAGGTAACAAGTCCCTTCTCTTCAAGTTTATTGTATATAAACGGTTTGAAAAGCTCGATTGCCATCCGCTTTGGCAAGCCGCACTGGTGCAGTCTGAGCTCTGGACCTGGCACAATGACCGAACGTCCTGAGTAATCGACCCTCTTTCCAAGGAGATTTTGACGAAAACGTCCCTGCTTGCCCTTCAGCATATCTGATAATGATTTTAATGGACGCTTGTTCGGCCCTGTAACTACCCGGCCCCTCCGGCCATTATCAAAGAGGACATCCACTGCCTCCTGGAGCATCCTTTTTTCATTACGGATGATGATGTCCGGGGCATCAAGCTCTTTGAGCTTCTTGAGTCGATTATTCCGATTGATGACCCTGCGATAAAGGTCATTGAGGTCTGATGTAGCAAATCGCCCTCCATCCAAGGGAACCAAAGGTCTCAGATCCGGAGGAAGGACCGGAATAACGCTTAGAATCGTCCATTCAGGCTGGTTACCTGAATCCCGAAAGGCCTTAACCACCCGTAGCCGCTTGCCAAGCTTTTTTCTTTTGACCTTTGAGCTGGTCCTGATCATCTTTCCCCGAATTTCCACGGACAGGGCATCCAGATCGAGGCGGCTTAACAGCAGATGGATTGCCTCTGCTCCTATGCCTACCTCAAACTTGTTACCGAATTGCTCCTTATTTTTGTAATAGGCCTCATCAGACATGAGAGTGCCCACAGGTGGCCCCGGAATTTCCGATTCGATCACTATGTGTGACTCAAAGTACAGGACCCTTTCGAGTTCTTTCAAACTCAAATCCAGAAAAGCACCGATTTTGCTGGGAGGGCTCTTTAAGAACCATATATGAGCTACCGGAGCTGCCAGGGAAATGTGGGCCATCCGCTCCCGCCGGACTTTTGACTGGATGACCTCAACTCCGCATTCTTCGCAGATGATGCCTTGGTGCTTTATGTGCTTATACTTACCGCACAGGCACTCATAATCCTTTACCGGGCCAAATATCTTGGCACAAAAAAGGCCTTCCCGTTCCGGCTTAAAGGTCCGGTAATTGATGGTCTCAGTTTGCTTTACCTCTCCATGTGACCTTCCGAGAATTTTCTCAGGAGAGGCCAGAGAAATCCTGACTGATTTAAAGCTCATTGGGTCTATCGGCTTTGTAAAAAGGGAAAGAAGATCTTCCATAGTGCTATTTATCACAGATAAAAGAAAACAGGAGTTTTCCTACAGTCCATACAAAGAGCTATAATATGATCAAGCGAGCCTTCCCATGGAACATTGTTTCTTAATTAACTTATAGGTACTTTTGAACCTCTTTAAGTTCTTCGACCTTGGCAGCCCATATTGTGTGCCTGGCAGCACACGTTTCAGGTGGGTTAAAGTCCCACTCGACCATAGGCCCCGGGTCGATATCCAAAAGTGGGGGTAATGCCTCATTTGGCCGAAGTGATGGAGCCCGGTTTGTTTCTGTATGAGGACAATGTGCCTTCATAATTAATCGGCAATGTTACTTCTTTTCGCAAATTTAAACTGTCATGACAGGACATTTTGACACCATGAAAATTTGCCACCTGCTCGGCAGTGCTCGCTCGACACATACAGACGAACACAGACTCGGGCCATCTGACATGTGGGGGACTGGTGGTGAGATTTTTCCGGTCTACCCGGCGCCCATCTCCTCTCCGAGGCGTAGGCTCTACGAGCCGGAGGCCAGCTGGGACTGGCGACAACCTGCGAAGACCCGCTGAAATAGGGATAACCGAATTAAAATCTCCTCTTGTTCAGGCATGCGACTTCTCAAGGTGTTGAGCTATCAGCACCTTGATGAGGGACTGACGAGGCACGCCAAGTCGTTTGGCCTCTCTGTCCAGCGAGCGGATCATCCAGACAGGAAAGTCAACATTGACTCGCTTCTGTTCCTGCCCAGGTCGGCGTGCATTAGAGAGGTCAAGGTACTTCGTAATGTCCTCTCCAGCATCGAACTTCTTCTCCAGTTCTCTAGCTTTCATAGATCTCAATCTCCTCCCTTCGAGACCGGCGAACTGATATGATTCGGATTTGCTCGCCGCGGTAAGTAATGATGCCGGACCAGTGCTTCTCTCCGATTCTGCTGACAACGAGGAATCTGGGTTCATCCTCGGTTCGCGCAGGGATCTCGA
>JAYEFH010000236.1:0-2426 GCA_034658555.1 Thermodesulfobacteriota bacterium
GACCAACAAGTTCAAAAAGATCGCCCAGAGTCCTTACAGCCCGAACCGCCTCTTCATCGGTCATCTTCATCCCAAAGGCCTTTTCCAGGGCCACAACCATGTCTACCGCATCCAGGCTGTCCAGCCCCAGGTCCTCATACAAAGTGGCGTCAGGCTGAAGCAGTTCGGGTTCGAGTTCAAACTCTTCTGCCATAATTTTCGTTACCCGCCGGCGGACCTGTTCTTCTGATATCATGCTGTCCACCTCCGCAGCACCATAGCGGCGTTAACACCACCGAGTGCGAAGTTGTTCTTTAGTACTATGTTCATTGGGAGCTTGTTCACAGACTGTACCAGATTGATACCTAAACAATCCGGATCAGGACTTTCCAGATTAAGGGTCGGCACAACCTCCTGCCGGTCCAACATCTCAAGAACCACTATTGTCTCAAGTGCCCCGGCAGCACCAAGGGTATGCCCCAGGTGCCCTTTGTATGAGCTGACCGGCACATCTTTACCAAATATGCTATGGATTGCAACGGCCTCTGCTATATCTCCAAGTACGGTCCCTGTGGCATGTGCATTTACATAATCAATGTCATCTCCGTTCAACCCGGCCTCGGCCAAGGCATTATGCATTGTCTTGGCCATAGAGTCCCCATGCGGATTGGCAATGCTCTTGCTGTCATTTACATGACCAAACCCCAGGATCTCACAATAAATCTTTGCCTTACGCCTCAAAGCAGAGTCCAGGCTTTCCAGGACCAGGACACCACCACCTTCACCACAAACGACTCCGTCCCTGTTCAGGTCAAATGGCCTGGGAGTGGTCAAAGGGAGATCATGACATCGTGATGCCGCTTTTATCACGTCGAACACCATTGTGACCGTGGGATGTACCTCGTCAGCTCCGCCACACAGCATCGCTTCCTGCCGGCCGGAGCGAATCAACATATAACCAAGACCCAGGGCCTGTGCTGATGAGGTGCAGGCGCTTGTGGGCGCCCACTGTTCGCCGGTTATTCCAAGGGCAAGGCAGACATTGGCTGCGCAGCAATGCCCCATTATCTTAAAAAACATCCCTGAGCGGACATGCTCAACGCTCTCTTCGGGTAAGAACTGCCTGTACAATGCCTCGTATATTGTGGGACTTCCGGTAGTGGACCCGATTGCCGTCCCCACATTTCCTGATGCCAGGAAGTCAGGCTCAAGCCCGGAATCCGAGACTGCCTCTTTGGCGGCCAGGGTGGCATAAATGGCCATTGGCCCCATAGTTCGTCGAATAGTACGGGGCAATAAGGGCTTGGCATCAAAGGGCGGAACCGGTCCTGCCATGTGGCATTGAAGTCCTTGAATACTCTGCCAATCCGGCATCAGTTGTATGCCGGATCGCCCATTCCACACTCCATCCAATAGATCAGCCGTCCCTAAGCCAAATGGCGATACGGCCCCACGCCCGGTGATGACTACCCGCTTCAGCGACACTGTCTCACCTCGTCCCACAGAGGTTCCAGACCTTCAATTTCACCTGCGGTTACAAGCCCTGAAAGAGAGGCCCCTACTATTCCGGTCATTAATGTTCCCTGCCCGCTGAGCCATAAACCTGAGAGACGGGTTTTGGCCCCAGGGTTATATTGGTTCAAGCAATGCTGCACTCCGTACACCGCGCCCCCAGGGACGCCCAGCTTGTCCCTGAATGTGAGAGGACTCCCTATTGCCAACGGCTCAATACGACTATAGCCCCAAAGCTTTTCCGCCTGATCTAACAATCTGTCGGCACACCGGGCCTTCCATCTCTTATAAGATGCCGGCCGTGCTTTTCCTGCATCTACAGAAAATGGGGCGACTTCATTCCAAGATGCCGGTCGCATCAATATTATGCCCCTCTGTGCATCGGACAGGGCAGGACTTGAATATCTACGTCCCGGAGTTGTCATCAGCAAAGCGCTTTCTTCCGGATATTTCAAATTAACATCCAATATATCAAACCCACTTGGAATGGCATAGTGATTGACCCAGGTCAGGTCATCCAAAGAATCTGGATCATCTACTGCTCCAAATACTACAAACATAGAATCGGTATTTATCAGATTCCGCATACGATTACAGAAGGCCTTCCGGAATATTCCATCCGGGACCAGGTCCAAAAGGCTGGTGGGATGACCTGTGTAGATCACATGAGAGGCGTATATCTCTCCCTCGGAAGTCTTGACTCCTGCCACCTGATTTTCCTTTACCAGGACCGATTCAACCTCCTGTCCGGTAAGAATATCAACGCCTGCTTCTGCCAGGGTTGCCAAAAAAGCATCCACTATTGCCTGCCCACCGCCGTCTATGGCATAGGCCCCGGAGATAAACGCGTGAGCAACCATGGCATGCACTGCAAGACTGGCCTGTCTGGGAGGAACACCGTAAAGAAAGGCAGGCGACGCCAACACGGCTTGAAG
>JAYEFH010000237.1:0-2425 GCA_034658555.1 Thermodesulfobacteriota bacterium
TCTTCGTTGTGCCTCTCATGATTGTTGGAGGCTATTTGAATATTTTCTCTCCTGTATCTGCTATGAGAATTGAAGAATTTAATATTATTGCAGGCCTATACGTTGGCGGAATCCTAATACAGATCGCCTTGACAATAGCCATTAAGAGGGAAAAAATGAGAAGGAATAAAGAATGAAAATCTGAATTGATTTGTCTGAAGAGGCAGAAAGATAAACATGACTATCGATCTTATGAAAATGCGCATATGGAAGGTCATATATTTATAATAGAAGATGCTTTTTCACGGTTAGATAGCTATTGCCGAGGAATAGAATTTAAAGGCTGGGATCTGTTTGACGGGTTAAACTCAAAATTCTTTCGGCTTACCCCTTTTTATCGGTCAAAACTGCTACGCCTGGCTTGGATCCAGTTTTTCAAACGATCACCTATAAATTTCAGATGTCTTACTCTTGTCCCTAAAGGCCACAATGCCAAGGGTCTGGGGCTCTTCGCGTCAGGTTTTCTTGCCCTGCAAAGAACTGAAGAGGCAAAAATCCTCCTCGATAAATTGAAATGTATGAGCTGTGATGGCTTTGAAGGTATTTCCTGGGGATACAATTTCGATTGGGAATCTCGAGCATTTTATGTTCCTCGGGGGAAGCCTAACCTGGTGACAACCGTTTTCGTGGCTAACAGCTTTCTTGAATATTTTGACAAGACCGGTGATGAGAAGGCCTTGGACATTGCACATGGAGCTTGTGAATTTATCCTGAAGCATCTTATTATTTTTGAGGATAGAGATTCGCTTTGTTTTGGATATATTCCTGGAGAAAAGGCTAGGGTTCATAATGCTTCTATGATGGGCGCTGCACTGCTGGGGCGGGTCTATGCCTATAGAAAGGAAGAAGAATTCCTTGAGAAATCCAGGAAGGCAATTGCCTATGCAATAAAGGCTTTGAGACGGGATTATTCCTGGCCTTACGGAGAGCGGCACCACCATCAGTTTGTCGACAATTTCCATACAGGCTTCAATCTTGTGGCCTTGCACGATTGGATGGAGAGTACCGGCGACTACCGTTGGCAAGAACAGTTGCTGAGAGCGTATCATTACTTCCTGAACACTTTTTGGCTAGAGGACGGTTGCCCGAAATATTTTAATAATTCCTTATATCCCATTGATATCCATTGCTCAGCCCAGGGAATTATTACATGTCTTAAACTTCAGAAGCTTGATGAGAGGAGTCTGCCCTTAGCTGAGAAAATTGCCAAGTGGGCAATTGAGAACATGCAGGATAAGGCAGGCTTTTTCTATTATCAGAAGAAAAAACTGTATACAAATAAAATCCCATATATCAGATGGTCCCAGGCATGGATGTTTTATGCCTTAGCCTATTTGATTTTCCGTAAGCGTTCACAGGGCACCGCATCTGCTTTGTTGTCGGGCACTTGAAGTACAGGGAGTACGTCTGCGTACCCGTACGCCTCGCATCTGCAGCACCTTGTAAACGCTTACAGTTCGGTTGCGGTAAAACGGGCGTTGTGATTCCGTGAACGGTTACGATTTTCCTTTACTTGAAGGAAAAATTAAGGCTCAACCGTAATCAATGTGGTGAATAAAATCAACCAGTTACGCAAAACATTGCTAATATATCAACGGGTTAACAAGGGTAAAAAGGGTAAAAAATGTCAATATTTAATATTGGCATAACTACCTGTAAAACAACGAATAATTGACAAAAAGGGGATGATTTACCACACCAGTTCCGGTTGACCCAAAATTAACAGCACCTGCAGATCGATTTTGACCTGTCAAATTCCGAAAGATACAAACCAGCCAATTCATGTCACATACAAACAATAAGAAAACCGTCCGAATGATGGGTGTGCCGATGCATCCCTGGACAATGGGTGAAACATTGGATGAAATTTCCCGACGCCTTGATGAAGGTAAATTCATACAACATGTTGTTGTAAACGTGGCAAAGCTTGTAAGATTGCAAAATGATTCGGTGCTCAGGGATTCAGTGGTAGCATGTGACATAATAAATGTTGATGGGATGGGGATAGTATGGGGATCCGGGTTTTTAGGTGTCGACATACCCGAACGGGTTGCCGGAATCGATTTATTCTCGAATCTACTCCATTTGGCCTCTGAACGAGGCGATTCGGTTTTTTTGCTCGGAGCTCGGCCGGAAGTTATTGAAAAAACCGTAAAAAATATACAAGAAGACTATCCAAAGCTGCAGATAGCAGGCCGGCACCACGGGTATTTTTGGGATAATGAAAAAGAGGTTGTCGATATTATCCGGTATTCAGGGGCCAAACTTTTATTTGTCGGTATAAGTTCTCCCAAAAAAGAGCAATTTATTAACAAATGGCGTGAGCAGTTAGGCGTAAAGTTTGTAATGGGGGTTGGAGGCACTTTTGACGTTATGGCCGGGATAA
>JAYEFH010000238.1:0-2419 GCA_034658555.1 Thermodesulfobacteriota bacterium
ACTTTTTTGTATTGCACCCATCATCTACTTGGGCTTATATTCGTATTTTCGGCACCTTCGATAAGAACATAACATCTTGAAATAACAAGGATTGTGGCCTCCCCTAAATCCGTTATAATCAGCAAAATTCGGCTGTTTTCCTCAGGAGACTCTCCACGGCCTTTGGTTTTAGCGAGTTCGTCAGTTGCCCGAGCTACAGAGTAGCCTGTCTCTCCCCACGCAGACGTTTCAGGTATAGCGTATTCCATATGACTTAATATTAGCCATTGCACAACAAAGACGTTCTTGTTGCGCTCTTCTTGCTGTTATGTTACCAGGTTATAACCTGATAGTCTTTATTTTGTCATTGCTAAGTACCCGGGATACATAGTCTTCATCAAGGCTGCTATACGTCCATAATGGCTATTATACGTATAGGTCGAAGCGACAGAAGTATCAGATCATATGAAATATGCTATAGCTTGCAAAAGCAATCAACAATCATAAATCCAAGAAGGTAACTCTGAACGGTGAACCCTGAACCTGCAAATCCTTACATGCCTATGCTTCAATGCCTCCCGGATGGCCAGGCTGATGGTTTGCGCTGCGTAAGTTTTACCAGGTGGGGCGGCGTGAGCCTGCCGCCTTACAATGAGCTCAACATCGGTCTCAATGTAGGCGATGACCGTGAGGCCGTAGAGGAAAACCAACAAATCGTCCGCACAATGCTCAATGCTGGGAAATTGATCAGTTCCGAGCAAGTTCACAGTAGCCGCCTCGCAGTGGTGAAAGGACCTGTTCAGGAAGAAGAACTTGCCGGTGTTGACGGCTTATTGACTGACGTGCGCGGTGTGGCCCTGTTAATACAACATGCCGATTGCCAAGCCGTAGTTCTTTATGACCCAAGTAAGAAGGCATTAGCCAATATTCATTGCGGCTGGAAAGGAAATGTTTCAGGCATTCTTATTAAGGCAGTAAAAAAGATGGCAGAGGCTTACTCTTCTTGTCCGCAAGATCTATGGGCTTCCGTCAGTCCATCTCTGGGGCCGTGTTGTGCGGAATTTAAGAATTGGAAAAGTTTACTCCCAAGGAATCTCCACGATTTTCAAACTGCTCCGGCCTATTTCGATTTCCGGGCCATAACCCGTTGGCAGCTTAGATCTGCGGGGCTGCCCTCTAAACAGATAGAAATCAGCCGCATATGTACAGCATGTTCCAAAGACTATTTCTCCTACAGGAGGGAAGGCCGAACAGGTAGATGCGCAACGGCCATTTTGTTGATTGACGATTGAAAATTGCTGTAAATTAATGGCGGTCCCAAGGGGAATCGAACCCCTGTTTCCGGCGTGAGAGGCCAGCGTCCTAGACCCCTAGACGATGGGACCGTTATGTAATGGAGAGCAAAATAAATGCCTCCGGTCATTATGTCAACCCTAAAGATAACCGTAATCCTTCCACCTGCTGCTTCATCCGCCACAGAAGTATCAGTCCGGGAAGGGCCTCCAAGGTTGTGATGAAAAAAATTGCGGCTCGGTCAAACCATAACTATTTCAAATTGATCTTGTTATATCCATCCGCAAGGCTGGTATTTACATGCACTACACCTTTATTAAGATTTTTAAGGGGATAGTCGTCAGTAACCACCGGCAGGTTGTCAGCATCCTTTTGAGCCCTCAGTACTGTTCCTGCAGGCACATAGCGTCCATCCTCAACAGTGACCCCCATAACAATGCATCCAGGTTCGATCACGCAGTTATTTCCCACTTTTGCCCTGAATACCAGTGTCTTCATCCCGACGAATGTATCATCCCCGACATACGCAGGGCCATGAATCTGAACCTGATGAGCCAGGGAGACCCTCTCGCCTACGTAAACCGAATACTTTTTTCCTCCGGCCTCAACCTGATTTTCCTCAATTGGATGGCCATTGTGCTCTGTTTCAAGTGCATGGAGGATTACTCCATCCTGCACATTTGATTCATCTCCGACAAAAATCGGCCGGCCTTCATCACCTCGCACTGAAGCAAAAGGCGAAACCATAACTCTCTTACCTATAAATACATGACCAATTACCGCTGCAACTGGATGAATACAGGCGGATGAATCGACCTCAGGCGAATATTCCTTCTGACAGAAATCGGTAATAGCACTTTGATGTATCATATTATCGCTCCCTTAATGTAATGTGTGTACCTACAATTCCGACATGTCGTTTTGAAGACGTGGGATAACAGAACATTACTCATCAGACTGCTTCCCTGGCAATACCGTTTTAAGGTAGTCCTCAGTTGCCTCAAAAATTGGTTCTGTATAATTGAAACGTTTCATCAAAGGTATAATTTTAGTACGTACTCCCATTCCTCTTGAATCCACATAGCCATAATCCCGCAAAACTTCCATGATGATTGGATTTCTTGAAAGACGCTGTCCCATAATCATT
>JAYEFH010000239.1:0-2409 GCA_034658555.1 Thermodesulfobacteriota bacterium
GCATATCATCCCCTTGAGGAGAGGCTTATAGAACTTTCGGATGATATGATCAAGATAAAGGGCAAAGATGGATCAAGTGTTTGTACATTCTACGATGCAGATCACCAGACCTGCGCCATTTATGAGACTCGTCCCCTGGAGTGCAGGGCCCTCAAGTGTTGGGACACCGGGGACGTTGAAGGGCTTTTCATGCATGACCTTCTGTCCCGTCTTGATCTTTGCCCAAAAGGTTCTGCCGTTGCAGACCTGATCTCAGCCTATGAGAGGAGCTTTCCTCCCGGACGGCTTTACGGCCTTTTCAGTGAAGAAGGTTCACAAGAAGGAACTCAACAGAGCAGCCCTGAAATAAAACAGATGGTTTCAACAGATGAGGCCTTTCGCCAAAAGGTCGTTGAGGCGCTTGGGCTTGAAGAGAACGAACTAGAGTTCTTCTTCGGACGGCCAGTCAAGTCCCTCATTGCAGGTATCCATACCCTGATGGATCACAAATTGGAAAATTCATGATTTTGTAAACGAATAACCAATAACAAAAAGACCTCCCATAATATCACATAGGAGGCCTTTTATCTTAACTGAGGACAGCAAAGCAGGTTTATTTAATTTATGGCCCACTTGCTGTTTTATGTATATCTATCTACTCTTTTTCTTCGTGGAATGTGGCTGACTCCTTCGAGCTGGCGCCCTTTAGGCTGTAAAGAGTAGTGCTCCCCGAAGACCAGTACTCGACCTTTTCTTCCTGGACCAGTGCGCTGGCCGCTTTTTTTATCTCTCGCATCTTCGCATTCTCATCTGCCTTGCACAAGTCTTTAAAATACATCTTTGGCTTGAATTTTGACTTTTTGGCCATATAATCCAAGACTTTCTTTTTTAGTTCTTCTATGTCTGCTGCCATAATAGTTTACCTCATTAATAACCTGCTTCCTTCATCAGTTTGTCAGTATGAGAGCTCCACTTAAACTGCGTGGTTGTATGATATGTATCATACGCAAGACGGTAGTCGTCAATGGACTTGTCCGTGAAGGGTATTTGACACTGCTCAAAGAAACGCTCCCAACCGACCCTTGCTGCCCAGTCCCCGAGGCGCTCATATTTGTTAGCGCCTTTCTCGTAGGCCTCAACGATGTTTCTGACAATCTTGCACACACTCTCAAAACGCGGCAATTCATTGGGAATATAAGGAACAATCAATTTTGAGAACGTGGGTACAGTAACGCGGTTGGAGATCTTTCCGCCGGCCAGGATGGCGACGCCATCGCCCTCTTCATCAGCCAGCGGCATGGCTGGGCACATGGTGTAGCAGTTGCCGCAGAACATGCACCTTGGCTCATTCACGCGTACCGTCTTGACTTCCTTGCCGTCCGGGAGCGTTACCTTGGCAGGCTTGATGGCTGCGGTAGGACAGGCAGCTATAGCAAGAGGGATCTCGCAGACACCGGTGATGCGGTCGTCCTCAACAAAAGGAGGTTTTCTGTGAATGCCCAGTAGAGCTATATCTGAGCAGTGGACCGCGCCGCACATGTTGAGGCAGCAGGCCATGGAAATGCGCAGCTTGGCCGGCAGCTTATGGCTGTTCCAGTACTCAAACATGTCATCCATTACGGCTTTTACCATACCGGATGCATCTGTAGCCGGGGTATGACAGTGTATCCAGCCCTGGGTGTGGACAATATTAGTTATCCCTGCACCGGTGCCTCCAATAGGGAGCTTGTATGATCCGCCGGGATGCTTGAAATTATTAAGGAATTCTATCAGGTCCTTTAGGGTCCCCTCGTCCGTGACATGGAACTCAAGGTTGTTCCTGGTGGTCCAGCGGCATATGCCTTCGCAGAACTTGTCTGCAATATCCCCAATCTCGCGGAGCAGGTTGGTGGTGATCAGCCGTGGAGTGGCACAGCGTACTACCCACATTACATCACCGGTCTCACTGGTATATTTGATCACACCGGACTGGACAAACTCATGAGTAAGCCATTTGCCGTAGTTCTTTTTGATCACCTCTGGGAAAAACTGCTCATAGTGAGGTGGACCCTGGTCTGTAAGGCGGCCTGCCATGGGTTTTTCGGGATTGTATTCCCTGTCGGCAAGCTCCGGATCATAAGGTATGTTCAGTTTTTCTGTTATGTCATATCCGGGATCATCTTTATACATTGAAGTATCTATCATTACCTTTACCTCCTTTTAAATTTGATTAAGCAAGGTGCCTTGCACGGAAATCTGCCAGATCGCGCTTCCATCCACCTGGTACCTCTTCCTCTTTCCAGAAAGGATACGGGTTGGACCGGGGTTCCCTTACGTGCTGTGGAATAGGTTCGCGCCCGAGTATATCGATAATATAATGTGCAAGGCCCTGACGCTGGATAAGCTCGCCAAGTCTCTCCCGGTTTTTGCCTTCTTCCATCCACCAGTCCC
>JAYEFH010000240.1:0-2405 GCA_034658555.1 Thermodesulfobacteriota bacterium
ATACTACCAAGATCAGCATTCAGGCGGTTTTCGATTATTCCCAAGATAAACCATCGTCTTAAACCCCAAATAAGAGAATACGGGAAAGTAGAAGGGGACCATTCGTCCAGAGCGTGCGCAGGGCTTGTTGATTAAGACCAAGTCGCTTGTGCGTTGCAGGAAGTATTTCATGGTGCTAGGAGTCTGAGACAGCCGCTATGGCCAAGAAGGATTTTAGGCACGTTCGGAACGAACGTCCCCTTTGATTACCACAGCGTAATCGGCTACTTTGCACAAACCATCATGAAGGATCTGCGCCTGGTCAGCGGCTACGACGTTCTCTATGGAAAAGTCAAAGCATTCGTACAGGATGAGTTGTTTGGCCGCCAGGTAGAACTCGAAAGCCCCAACACCTTGCGCAACCTGTCCGAACCGGCCACAACAAAAATGCTGATCGAGTCCTTTAAGAAGGCAATCAATGCCCTTACCGTGCAAGACAAAGGCAACGCCGAAATCCGCGACACTATCAAGCTCCGCCAGACCCGCCCCTTTATAGCCAAAGATCAGGGCTATCTTGTCCCGAAGAAAAGCGTCTTCAACCGAATCATTGGTGACAGCCAACTTGAACTCCTCTTCGCTGGTTTCCTCGAAGATTGCTCAGACGTACTGTCCTACGCAAAGAACTATCTGGCCGTGCATTTCAAGCTCGATTACGTGAACTCCGATGGCGACATTTCCAACTACTATCCTGACTTTATCGTCAAGCTCTCTGACAAACATACGGTCATCGTCGAAACCAAGGGCCGGGAGGACCTTGATGTACCTTTGAAAATGGACCGATTACAGCAATGGTGCGAGGACATCAACGGGATGCAATCGGATGTGACGTACGATTTCGTGTACGTGGACGAGGAAGGCTTCAAGAAATATGAACCGAAGTCGTTTGCGGATTTACTGGCAAGCTTTGGAGAATATAAAGAGAAAACATAACATAGAAAAATTTCCATTATGCTGAAAATTGGTCGAAAAACTTTGCGCCTTTGCGTGAGATAAATAAAGGATGCCCAAAATGCATATCCGGATCGGCAATCAGAGCGCCTTCTCGGCATCAACTGTGATACAACCCTTTGAGTATGCCGTGGCTAAAGGTTTTGATGCCTTTGAGTGGTTTCCTGACAAAAAGGAATCAGGGGCAGGCTGGGCAGAAAGCGATATATCTAAAGATCAACGTGCCTTTATTAAGGAAACCGCCCTTGCCCATGACATATGCCTCTCGGTCCATGTGCCCTGGCAGGCAAATCCTTTAAGACCGGAAAGTCATGACATCTTCCTCAAAGACATTGAGTTTGCACAGGATATAGGCGCACCGCTCATCAATATACACCTTTATACTGATGAAGGGATTGCCTCCTATGTCCAGGCCATTGTTCCCCTGATAAAAAATCTGGCAGAGGCCGGGATCAAGCTATCTATAGAAAATACACCCATCACCGGGCCGCAGGATTTTAATGAGTTGTTCAGGCAGCTTCTCGACCTTGGCTCAATAGATATTGCCCATGTGGGAATGTGTCTGGATCTGGGACACGCCAATCTGTACAGGGAGACCCTCAATGACTACCTCAAGTTCGTCGACCTGCTCGATTCTCAGGTTCCTATCATCCATCTTCACCTGCACGAAAACTATGGAGACCGTGACAGCCACCTGCCCCTGTTCACCGGTCCTGCAGGAAAAAATGACTCAGGCATAAAGGGGTTTATAGAGCGGATGGAAAGGCGCAATTTTTCAGGATGCATCATCTTCGAGCAGTGGCCGGAACCACCCGGTCTGCTTAATGACGCCCGCAACAGGCTGCTCAAGATGATCAGTATTCCAGAAAGACTTGCTGTTGAGCCTGACATGGCCCTTGGGAATGATCTTGTTAATATGATTGCAAGGGCGGACCGGAAATGCCGAAGCTGGAGGGAGAAACTTGGCTGGATTGATCACTTGCTTTTTGATGACACATTTGAGCTTAACACAGAGCAACTCATTTACATGGCGATCTATCTCCGTTTCATAGGGACAGGTGAAATACCCTGTACCGAAGATGGGCGGCACTTTCGCCCGTCTCATCACGCGAGGATGGCGCATCACATACAGGACCGTCTGTCCAAAATTACCACTCCGGAAAATTGCTTTATCATCAGGAGAATCTATCCATGGCTTCCATCCTTCACCAGCAGTTTTACCAGGAAGGAACCGCTCACACGAATACGGGACATTGCTCACAGAAACGATATTCCCAAGGAACTCAAGAATGAGATCAAGAATACGCTCCAGAACAAGTTGCACCGGTGCGCCGGCCCTGAGGACCTTGCCACCTCGGCGGGCCTGCTTAAAAGGATAACGGCCCAGGATGCCGGTTATTCACCCGATTTCGTAAAGG
>JAYEFH010000241.1:0-10403 GCA_034658555.1 Thermodesulfobacteriota bacterium
TATTTTGACCAAATCAGAAGAGAAAGATCCAAAATACTAAGGAACGTACAATAAATAACTTGAACAAATTAATGTCTTTTTTGCCGTCTTCTTCGTTGCTCGTCGATCACATAACCCGTTATGCTCGTTCCTCGCGCCTTGAATACAACAAAAAATCCTGTTAATTTTTGTTCAACTTATTTATCTCCCGTTCCTAATTGTGCCCCATATCAATGGAACAAGGGAACCTATTTGTAATTTCCGCCCCTTCAGGGGCCGGGAAAACTACTTTATGCCGCAGACTGCTTGAGCAGCTTTCCGGGATTTCTTTTTCTATCTCATACACTACCCGTAATCCCAGGCAAGGGGAATTTGATGGTGTAGACTATCATTTTGTTTCTCAAGAGAGATTCAAAGAGATGGTCTCTGCCGATTCATTTCTTGAATGGGCACAGGTATATGATAATTTTTACGGAACAAGAAAATCAGAAGTGCTATCAAGGATTGAGTTGGGAGAGGATGTGCTGCTGGATATAGATGTCCATGGGGCCAGGCAGGTTCACAGACTGTTCCCGGAAGCCATTCTGATATTCCTGCTGCTTCCGTCGTGGTCGGTATTGGAAGCCCGGCTCAGGGGTAGAGGGAGTGAGGACTCCTCAAGGTTGAAACTCAGGATGGCCAATGCAAAATCAGAGATGGCGGCAGTACATGAATATGACTTTGCCGTGATAAATGACGACCTTTTACGGGCCACTGAGGACCTGAAATCCATAGTGATCGCCCAGAGATGCAGAACACCCAGGACTTTGGCAAGGCAGGGCCTTTGATTTCCGACTCAAAAAATAAATCAATAATAATCTGGGGTATACATCCGGTAAGGGAATTTTTAGAGATTTGTTCTGATGATTGTCAAAGGCTCTTTGTCCACCCTTCCTTTGGAAAGAAAAAAACGCAGGCCGGCCTGTTACGTCTGGCAAAACGGCGTGCGGTTCTTGTGGAACGTACGGAAAGCCTTGAAAGTACAGGCGTTCCCGCAGGGACTGTACATCAGGGAATTGCTGCCTTGGTAAGACCTGTTTGGTCTATTGACTTTTCTAGTCTACCAATGTATTGGAGAGATAAAAGTCCATTAGTAGTAGTATGTGATCAAGTAACGGACCCACAGAATGTGGGGGCTATAGTGCGTTCTTCAGTTGCCCTTGGTGCTCAGGCAGTTTTGCTCCCCGGTCGGAGAACCGGACGGATTACCGGAGCAGTAGCAAAATCATCTTCTGGCGCACTGTTTCACATAAAGGTATGCCAAGTAGGAAATTTAGTAACAGCCATGAGGCAACTTAAGGAAATGGGGCTTTGGATAGCAGGGTTAAGCCCGGACGGCGAGCATCCGCTCTGGGATTTGGATTTAAACAGGCCTTTAGCTCTGGTAGTCGGTGCAGAAGGGACGGGACTGCGCCGTCTAGTCAAAGAGACATGTGACTTTCTTGCAAAAATACCCCATTTTGGCCCTGTTGGTTCCATAAATGTTGCCTCTGCTGCCGGCATAGCCCTGTATGAGGTTACAAGGCAGCGTAATTTCTCGCCGGTTTACACCTGCATGAGACGGTAATTGTATGATAAGACTGTATGGAAAGGTGACCGGAGCCGCATATGCGGTATCCAGGCCTTTCTTGGAATTGTGGTCCTGGTTAGAGGGAAACAATGGGATGTGGTCGGGTCGGCTGGGGCACCTCCCCAAATATGTTGCTGCAACCGGTCCTCATGATTTATGGCTCCATGCGGTTTCTGTGGGGGAAGTGGCCGTGGCGGAGTCCTTGGTCCAGGCCATTGACCGCCGGGCACCAGGATTAAAAATTCTTATATCAGTTACTACGCCTGCGGGTTTTGCCAGGGCAATGTCCTCCCTCGGAGCCCGTTGCTCAGTGATTCCTTATCCTCTTGATTTTCCTCAGATAGTCCGCAAAATGGCAACTGAGGTCCGTCCCAGGGTGTATGCCTGTCTTGAGACCGAACTCTGGCCCAACCTTATCAACGCGGTGAGGCAATTCGGGAGCAAAACCGTACTCTTAAACGGCCGCATTTCAGCTAGGTCCTTTCCTAGGTATTTGAATTTGCTCTCGATTACCAGACCCTTGCTCGCTGGTTTTTCAAAGATTTGCGCCATTTCTGATATTCACGCAAATAGGCTGGCGGCACTTGGGGCACCCATGGATAGAATACAGGTCACAGGAAATGCCAAGTTCGAGGGCCTTCTGTCCAGACCTGATCGTGATCGTGTGATTGGTCTTCGCAATCGCCTCAGAATTGAAGATTCGATTAAAGTCCTTGTTGCGGGAAGTTTGAGGGGGGGCGAGGAAAAAGAGGTAATAAGCGCCTACAAATTACTTCAGTCTCGCTGGTCTGACATGATATTCTTTTTAGTGCCTAGGCATTTGAATAAGGTTTCTTCTATTGTAAGCGTGTTAAACAAGAAAAGCATACCATACCAGCTCTGGAGTGAACTGGAGATAAATCAGAAACGGACCGCAAAGGTCGTAGTGGTGGATGTAATTGGTCCGCTTTTTGATCTCTATGGTTTAGCTACAGCGGCCTTTGTAGGGGGTTCTCTGGTACCAAAAGGGGGACAGAATCTTTTGGAGCCGGCTGCCTGGGGCTGTCCTGTTATTTACGGTCCTCATACGGACAATTTTGAAGAGGCAAGAATAACCCTTGAATCCCATAGTGGAGGTCAAGAGGTTAAAAACGGAAAAGATCTGGCAGAGGCGGTAAATCTGTTATTTGAGGGACCTTTAAAAAGAGAAAAACGGGGCAGGATGGGCCGCAGCGCCCTTGAAGTTCTTGCCAAAGGGGTTGCTACAAAACAAACAGATATTCTGCTACAGGTGCTTGAAGCCCGGAGCTGATTCCGCTGAAAATACCCCGTTTTTAAATTCAAAATTTAGAATTCAAAAATGTCAAGTGGTTGATCTGAAAAATTCAAGCGGCTACAACGCTGATTTTTGCACGATGCCGGGAACGTGGCTTTGATTTTACCACGATTTCCACATCGACTCCTGCTCCCTCATGGAAGTTGATCTTGTCCTAAAGCATAAAGGCCGGCACACGCAGGATCGATGGATTTGAAAAATCGGGTAGTCCATACAAAGCAGTGCAGGTTTGGGAATACTGCCCAGTTTTACTTTGTAACCACTTGATTTTTCGCTATGTGCTGCCAGAAAACATGATGTGTAACTTAAAGCGTAAACTGATGAATGAAGGATGCCGAAAATTTCTTATCGAGCTCGTCCAGCAATTCCTCTATTGATCTGTCGGTAGACAGAACAATTAAATTGTCTTGATCAAGGTCATCAGTTGGGGCGAACAGTTCCTTTTGTTTCAGATAGATTTCCCACCGCCCGTCTGAAACCTGGATTTCTATTCGGGCCCTTTGGGTCAAACGTTCCTTTATTTCCTGTTCAGGACAGGTACACAAGATAAAATGGATATTTGCTTTAGCCTCTCTTGCTAACTCAATAAGTCTTAATCTCTCTTCCTTATCCCGATAAGTAGCGTCCAGTATCACTGACTCCCTTTGCATCAGATGTTTACCGGCAAGGCAGGCCAATGCCTTATATGTTCTCAAAGTCTGTTGCCGGCTGTAAATGCCCTTACCAAAAGGTTCCCAGTGGCGTTCATCCGTGGATATCTTGGCTACAGACTCTTTTCTTACCCTGTCTGAGTTATAGAAAGGAAGCTGATGGTTTTTTGCCCAGGCAGATGCAACTGTAGATTTGCCGGTACCGGAAAGACCGAAAAATACATACAGGTCAGGGACGCCGATGCCGCCTGCATAATTCAACGCCAGGCGGAAGTATTCTATGGCCTGACGCCTGGCATTTTCTTTTGTATCATTGTCTATGCCATCGGATGCCCAGGTAAAACAAGCGATTTTACCCCTTACATACGCTCTGTAACACTTGTAGAAGTCATTTAATTCAAGAAGCTGAGCATCCCCGATCTGATCAGAAAATGACCTGACAAAATAGTTGGAGAGTGTTGGAAGACCGTGATAATCGAGATCCATAGCCAAAAAGGCCACATCTGATGCAATGTCTCCGCATCTGAAGCGTTCGTTAAACTCAATGCAGTCAAAGACATAAACAGCGTTATTTGTTTTGTCAAAACAGATATTTGCAGAATATAAATCCCCGTGCCCTTCTTTGATTAAGCCTTGTTCTATTCTTGAAAGGAACAAAGCTTTATTGCTGTTAATAAAAGACCTGGTGTAATTACAGATATGACTGTAGGCGGCTTCTTTAATGAGATTTCCAACAAAAGATGCAGTCTGATCAAAATTTTCCTCTGTGTTTTGACGTATTATATCTGTTGTCCCAAAATTTTTGATCTCCTGTCCTGCGGCTGCATTTTTGTAAAAAGGGGCCAACCTATTGACAACCGCATCAATTTCGGCATTGCCTACCATATTTTCAGAAAGGAGACGAACCATCATGCCTTCTTCAGGCATACGCCTCATAACTACGGCCCACTCCACCGGCTCTCCGGTCCCATTAATTTTTATTTGACCATCATCATTGGTGACAGGCCATACATCCAGGTAAATCTCTTCACACAGCCGGCGGTTTAACCGTAGCTCTTCCAGACAAAAATGGTGCCTTTTTTCCAGTGTTGTAAAATTCAGGAAACCAAAATCTACAGGTTTTTTGAGTTTATAGACCCTGTCTCCTGCCAGGAATACCCAGGAAATGTGTGTCTGAATCATAAAAACATCGTCCACAGGATGTGGATATGATGCCGGATCTAACATTGTCTTCATCCAAGAAGGTTTCTTAGACATCGAATTCTCCTGAGCGGCTTTTTCATCCTTGTCGTTTTTTGGCCGGAAGTCTGATCTTGATTCCTATGACCGGCGTGATTATGCTAAGTTGAGCGATTAGCTGTTAGCATTTAGCTTTAACCTATTTGGAAAACAGCAGCAAATTAATAGCTAATACCTAATTTTGCAATAGCAGAACAGCCTGCTTGTCAAGGCGGCAGACCGACTTGTCAGGGCGGGCAGCCTGATAATCATTACAGCTAATAGCTAACTGCTATAGTGTTCAGCACTTGAATTTTCCGGTTAGAATGCCGAAAGTGACCAAATTTCGCTGTAGGCGCTCCGGAAATTTGATGGTCTGAACACTATAAAGGCTAACTGCTAAAAGCTAACAGCTAAAGGCTAATAACTAATTTTATCTGGATATTCCGGTTTTGTCGACCATCATAATAGGAGTTTGTTGAAAATGGCAGAGATTAGAAGCGCTATTGAAATCGCTATGGAAAAGGCGGATCGCCTGGGACGTGCTACCAAGGAAGATTTGGAGGCTAAAAAGTGGCTGGATCATGGCCATAGAATAGTTGCCAGGTATATGCAAGGTGAAATTGAGGATATTGAAACCGGTTTCAGCGATATTTCCGGGGATGAGATGCCATTGGCATTAAAGGGAGCCATAGAAATATTATTAAGGAATATTGTTTTACCAAGGGATAAAGACCAGTGGCCCGGCATAAAAAAGGCCCTGAGTGGTTTTTTGGAAATAAAAGGGAGTGTTGCCAATCAGACTATTCCTCGCATCGAGCAATTGCTGAAAAGCTATGAGCAGACCCGTGATCAATATCACGAACAGTTAAAAATGCAGATGCAGGACCACCTCGGTGGAATAAAGCAGGCCGTTTCACAACAGTATGGTACGGCTATGGCCAACGAGATAGATGTGGATTCATTGCCTGAATTTCAAAAGGAGTGGTCTCGGATATCTTCTGAAATCACTGATCAATTTGAGCAACAATTGATTCCTCTTAAGGAATACCTGGAGGAACTATAGGTTGCACCTAGCAAATTATACAGTATATTCATAAGTTAATAATAAGGCTTAAACCAATTTATCTTCATGAATGAGATAAAGCTCCGGGAGCTGCTGGAGAAAATAAGCGCAGGTGATCTATCTGTAAACCTGGGAATAGAGGCCCTTAAAAAACTCCCTTTTGAGGATCTGGGCTGGGCATGTATTGATCACCACAGACACATCAGAGAGGGATTTCCAGAGGTCGTTTACGGACCAGGGAAGACATGTGAACAATTAGTAATCATTGTTTCCAAGCTGATTTCTGTTGGCGGTCCGGTACTTGTGACACGGGTGTCAGAGGAACAATCAGAGCGTGTTGTCCAGGCTATACCGGAGATAGAATTTCACCCAACACCCAAATCATTGACCTGGTCGGAAAAAATTTCCAGGCCCAGGCCGTCAAATAAAGGCACTATCCTGGTGATTTCAGCCGGTACGGCTGACCTGCCCGTTGCAGAGGAAGCCTGTCTGACCCTGGAGCTTATGGGGCATCCTTTTAAACGGATCTATGATGTAGGTGTAGCTGGTATTCACAGATTACTTGATCATCTGGACGAATTACGCAAAGCCAGTGTCATAATAGCAGTGGCGGGGATGGACGGCGTATTGCCGAGTATCCTTGGAGGCATTGTCAGTGTTCCTGTGGTGGCAGTCCCTTCCAGTACGGGCTATGGGGCCAACTTACAGGGTCTTGCTCCGTTGCTTACCATGCTTAATTCCTGTACCATAGGGATTGCCGTAGTAAACATAGACAACGGCTTTGGCGCAGGGGCCTTTGCAGCCATGATAAATCGAGTTTGAAATGCCTAAAGTGAGCTAAAGTGCCTAAAATAGTGGTGCGCGCTTTCAGCGCGGTTAATATAAATAGGTGGAGCGAAGCGATACCTTAACCTTAGGCACTTCAAACTTTAGAATTCAAAATTGTGCTTGAGTAGGGTAGGGTAGGGGTATTACGAATCAGATGGAAGCAGTAGTCCTTTAGCCCGCAACTTACGTCGTTTTTCACGTCTTTTACGTCTTCTTTCTATTTCTCTACGCCTTTCGATCTTTTTGTGCCTGGACATTTGATCTCCCCATTGGATTGATGATTGTTGATTGCTCTATGGTTACAAACAATTTAATGCGTCACTCATAAAGAGATTGCATAAAATAAGTCAATAGCGCCTCCTGCAAAGTCATAAAGGCGGATTCAGGACTTGCAATGATATCTGCCGTGTCATAATATGTGTTTGTCAACTTTCCCCATTCTCCGCTCCTGAGAAAGGGTATAGGGAATTTACTGTGTAAGATGTTTTTTGAGTGAGGGAATAATGAAAGTCAAAAACTGGATGGCCAAAGACATAATAACCATCAGCCCTCAGACCTCTATCAGTTCGGCTGTAAAGTTAATGCACCAACATTCCATAAGGCATTTGCCTGTTGTGGAAGATGATTCAATGCAAGGGCTGGTTACCGAAAGCAACTTGCGACAATATTTTTTTCCCCTCCATGGTTCATGAACTTTCCATTTCAGATGTTATGATAGTGAACCCTATTACAGTGGATCCCAATGCCAGTATTGATTCTGCCGCACAGTTGATCTACAAATATAAAATCGGGGGCTTACCTGTTCTTGAAAAAAGACGATTGATTGGAATACTCACTATTACTGATATACTTGCAGCCTTTATAGAACTTTTTGGGCTTTTGAGGGAAAGTTCCCGGCTGGATATCATTCTATCTGAAAAAGGCGGAATGCTTGATGACGTGCTTCGACTGATTCGTGAGATGGGGGGAAAGGTAATTAGTATAGGGGTAGAAGCGTTGACATCCAAAAAAAAGATCTATTATATCAGGTTGGAAAAAGGAGACCTGTCGGCTATTGTCCAGGCACTGGAGGATGGAGACCACAAGGTAGTTTCTATACTGGACTAAAACAGCTTACAGTTCGTTGGGTAGTGGTAAAACGGGGGCGTTGTAATCCCGCGAACGGTTACAGGGTATCCGTTCACACTCCCTGGCAGCCGACAGGCTTTTACAGGGTTTCAACCGCGGACGGGGAAGTGAATGATTACGTTACAGGAATTTGAGCATGCCTCACTATCAAGTCAATAAAACTTTTCAAGAAATAAATGAAAATATCCGGTCAGGGAAAGCAGTTGTAGTTACTGCCGAGGATATGATCGGCATTGTCAGGAAACATGGGGAAGTCGAGGCTGCAAAAAAGGTTGACGTTGTAACTACCGGTACTTTTTCCCCGATGTGTTCTTCCGGCGCTTTCATCAATCTCGGACCCTGTGTGCCTGGGATAAAGGCCGCCAAAGTATGTCTTAACGGCGTGCCGGCCTATGCCGGTCTTGCTGCACTGGATGTGTATTTAGGGGCTACGGAACCTCGCCACAACGACCCTCTCAACAATATCTATCCTGGGGAGTTTCTCTACGGAGGCGGACATGTAATACAGGATTTAGTGGCCGGTAAGTCAATAAATTTGACAGCCGAGTCTTATGGGACCCATTGTTATCCAAGCAGGTGCTTAGATAAAAAAGTCACCCTTGCGGAACTGCCTTTTGCCCGGCTCTGTAATCCTAGAAATTCGTGCCAGAATTATAACTGTGCAGTAAATGTTACAAAAAAAACCATTTATACATACATGGGCACTTTGCGACCAAGGCTTGGCAATGCTAACTACTGCACTTCCGGGCAGTTAAGTCCTTTACTGAATGACACATACTATCAAACTATAGGCATTGGTACGCGTATCTTCTTAGGCGGCGGGCCGGGTTATGTGCTTTCTGCCGGGACTCAGCATAATCCTGATATTCCACGAAATGAAAAAGACCTGCCGCGTAAACCAGCAGGTACGCTTATGGTCACCGGCGATCTCAAACAGATGCACCCTCGGTGGTTAGTGGGCGTGAGTATCCTCGGGTATGGCTGCTCCCTTGCTGTAGGGCTCGGAATACCAATACCCATTCTTAACGAAGAGATGGCCATGCGAACAGCTATATCCGATGAGGATATTGTAACGCAGGTACTTGATTACGGTCATGATTATCCCTTGGGGAAAAGCACTTGCATTGCGGAAGTTACTTATGCACAATTAAGAAGCGGGACCATAAAAATTGAAGGAAAAGACGTCCCGACCGCTCCTCTATCCAGCTATGTCAGGGCACAGGAGATTGCGAAAATACTCAAAAAATGGATTAGTGAAGGGCAATTTGCTCTTGGAGAACCTCAGGAACTCTTACCAACCAATATTGATAGAATATCTGAGTAGTATGAAGGGTGGGGTTGGCGTTGCTTTTTCAGGTGGAGTAGACAGTACCTATCTGCTGAGAATAGCAAGGGACGCATGCCCTGGGCATGTTGTTCCTTTTCTCCTCGTATCACCTTTTTTGTCCGGAAAGGAACGAAAATGGGCACATAGCATTGCTGATGAAATCGGCCTGCCGCTCAAGGAAGTGTGTTGGTATCCCTTTGATTTCCATTGTATTTTTGAAAATGGAATTAACAGATGCTATTATTGCAAGTATGCAATGTACCATGAACTATGGTCAGTTTGCCGAAAACATGGAATTTCGAATCTGCTGGACGGGACACAGTCGGATGACCTTAGCAGCGATAGACCGGGCCTCAAGGCAATACAAGAATTATCAGTAAAAACTCCTTTAGCATATTGTAATCTGAATAAAAATAATATAAGGAGATTGAGTGCTAAGTTATGTCTGCCGACATGGGACAGGCCTAGTCAGTCATGCCTTGCGACCAGAGTGGTCACCGGAATTTTTATTACACAAAATTTAATTAAAAAAATAGAATCTGCCGAAAAGTTGCTAATGAATGGGAGATAAATAAGTTGAACAAAAATTAATAGGATTTTTTGTTGTATTCAAGGCGCGAGGAGCGAGCATAACGGGTTATGTGATCGACGAGCAACGAAGAAGACGGCAAAAAAGACATTTTCGTACCTTATTAATAAAACAAAAATTGGGGTTTCCATAACTTTAGGCACTCTTCCGGTTTATCCGGGTTAGGCATTAAAGAATAACTTAAAAACAATATGAATGGAGGGTAACATGAACAAAGGACAACTGGTAGATCGTATGGCAAAGTCATCCGGCATTTTCAAAACTGCCGCAGACAATGCACTAAATGGATTGATAGAAGCTATTACTGATGCACTCAATGCAGGGGAGAAGGTGACCCTGGTAGGTTTTGGTACCTTTTCCGTAACTGAGAGAAAAGCTCGAACGGGTCGCAATCCGCGCACAGGAAAGCCCATGGAAATTCCTGCCAAGAAAGTAGTAAAATTCAAGCCTGGGACAAAATTATCCGAATCAGTGGAATAAAAGGTGCTCACGTCGAGTAAAACCAGTAGAAGATTGGCTCATCCAATCTTATCTCTGACTCTGACGTCGTACCAAGTCTTAAAGGTCATATAGTACTCGACTTTGGCCATTTTAAATTCAACATCTCTGAACTAACCGACTGAAATCATTAGGTCTGGCTGGAATTAGATCAAATCTACCCTGTGAGGAACTGGGTATGAGTGCTTGTAATTCC
>JAYEFH010000242.1:0-2402 GCA_034658555.1 Thermodesulfobacteriota bacterium
CTTGCTCACCAGGATCCTGCCGACAGATTCCTTGCCGCCACTGCCATGGTTTACGGTCTTACCCTGGTTACTGCTGACAGGCGGCTGATTGACGCAAAGGATTTCCGGGTTTTGCCGATCTCCTGATCCACTGATCATTTAACGCTAACCAAAACTGACCCTTTTGTGCTCATGAAAGTTGACATGTTTCGCTTGACAGCCTATACCTCATTGAGTAGTTGATCTGCTGTAAAGTTTGAATCTATCGCTGGCCAAGCTTATGATACTTCAAAAGGACGGGAAGTTGGAGCTACAAAGAGAGGTTTGCAGCTCTTATGGGTAATTCCCATTATGACAAATAGTCGTCAGGCGCGAGCCTATCAGGTGCTGTGCGATATAGCGGGTGACGATTATGTTATTACAAATGTGAAAATCCAAGAATACTGGAGATATGCGTTAGTCGGGACGGTATATGGAACGACTATGCGTGCGACCCTGTATCCCAAGATCAATTGAACATATTCTCGAGTAGTAACCGTTTTCACTCCCTGGCAGACGACAGGCTTTTGCAGGATTTCAACTGCGGGCAGATTGCACTAAAATTAGTATTTTCAACTTTAATAGCTGTTGAATGTTCGGTATTGGGTGTTTGTTTTTTATTCGATGTTGGACGTTCGATGTTCATCTTTCAAAACAACCACGTATGGTATAAATGCAATCTGCGAACGCTTACAAAATAATTTGGCGCTTATGGATCCCCTCCCCCAACGTATGAATGCGCCCCATTGACGACAAGGCATCATTGTTCGAAGAAGGCCTTGGGCTGGATTCCTTGGACGCCGTAGAGCTGGTGGTCCTGATACAAAAACGCTTTGGAGTACAAATAGCGGATATGGACGAGGGGAAAGAGGCCTTTGTCTCTATAGAGGCCCTTGCCCGTTTTGTTAATAGTCATCGTTGATAAGGTTAGAGAAAGGTACTATTCGTCTTAAAAATTATGGAAACTGGATGGAAAAATCGGCAGCCTTTGTGAAGGCAAAGGAAAATAAATAGAAAGTGTGGTTATGCAAAGAAAGGGGAATAAACATGAAGATTGTAAAAATATTACTCCTGTTGTTAAGTTTAATCATTCTTTTTACCGGTTGCTCGATACCACATAGGGTCTCTGATGATTACAGACAATATTTATTAAATAATCAGGGCAACTTCAAATTTCCAGAGACAAACTATGTGGCCGAATACATACTGACTCCAAACACAATGAATCATTATTATGAACTTCGTTGTGCTACTGCAGGCTATGCACATCTTTGGATTGTTGAGTTTGGGAAAATTTTGGAAGAGACACTGATATCTAGTGATTTTCAGTCTGCCTTCAAAAAGCTATCAAGGGCTTCTGATGTTTCGTCAACTAATGTTCTAAGGATTAAATACAATTTAGTTGACTATAAGTTTGAGGGATTTGAAGCACGCGTTAGATTACAGATAACTGTTATTAAGGATGGATCAGTAATTTTGGACAAAATATACTTTGAAAAAGGAAAGAGTCAGGGAGGAAAACTATTTTTGGCTGGAGTATTTGGAATGAAAAATGCCATACAGCAATCAACAAAAATAGCGATTGATAAAATATTATTTCAGTCCCTGATTGATATAAAATCAAACACTTAACCCCACGTCAAAAAAATAATCCGATAGCCAAATGACTAAATCATCCGTAGCCATTACCGGCATGGGATGTATCTCGGCCGCAGGAAATGATGCAAAGAGTCTATGGATAAACATAAATAAGGGCACGGCCTGCTGCAGCCCGGTGCCGGATTGGCTTTTCTATACAGAATTGCCCTATCCGGTCTTTGCAGCTCCGCCGGAACCTCTTTCAGAGGCTGGTCGCGATCTTTTTGGAGATACCTTACCCGATTTTACGACCAATGCCCTGAGCCGTACTCTCAATCTGGCCGTTAGCGCAGTGGCTGAATCCCTTAACCAGGCAGGGATCGGCCTGCAATATTTGCGTGGTAAAAAGGTCGGCATTGCCATGGGAACTACAGTAGGCTGCACTTTCAACAACGAGGAGTTCTATGAGCAGTGGCGTAGGGGAATGAAACCGGACCTTGCACCGATTTTCCATTACTTGTCTGGAAATTTAGCACAGGCCCTCCACGGCATTCTTGGCACACGTGGCCCATCGGCAGTAGTCACAAACGCGTGTGCATCCGGAACGGATGCTATCGGGCTTGCCAAGGGATGGATTGCGAGCGGGGCCTGTGATCTCGCTGTCGCGGGGGGTGCTGATGAGCTGTCCAGGATAGCATACAATGGCTTTGCCAGCCTCCAACTCAGTGACACAGAGCAATGCATGCCCTTTGACAGGCATCGCAAAGGTCTCAACCTCGGGGAAGGTGCCGGTTTGTTGGTACTCG
>JAYEFH010000243.1:0-2399 GCA_034658555.1 Thermodesulfobacteriota bacterium
TTTCCAGGCAAGATCCCGAAGCTGTTTGGGAAGGGTAAAGGTGATCAGATAGTATTGGGCCGGCAAGCGCTTGCTTAACTGATTGTCGATCCACTGCTGGTTTTCATGGTTCTGGCAATGGGGGCAGTTCCTGTGGCCACAGGAATGGGGGATATAGATCTGTTTTCCGCAGTTGTGATCGGTACATTGTGCCAGCATGTGCAGGCCATGCTCTTGCCTGCATAGCACCATGGCCTGCAGGGCCTTTTTATGGCCTGGCAGGGCATAATTCTTGTATCGGTCAAAAAAGCGATCCTTAAATTTGTTGATGATCGAGGAGAGCAGAATCATTTGACCCCTCCCCATGTTATGTCAAAGGTGTTGGCCAGCGTATTGACGGCCTGGTGGGCGTTGTTTCTGGTGTTGGACGTCAGATGGGTGTATCTGGAGGTTGTCAGGATACTGACATGGCCCAGGATCTGTTGTAATTCAATGAGATCAACCCCGGCTTCCAGCATATGCGTTGCATAACTGTGGCGCAGGGAATGGCATGAAATTTTTTTTTATGCCAAGTTGTCTGACAACGGCTTTCATGGCGGTCTGGATGCCGCCTCTCTCCAGTGGCAGATCAACCAGATGGGCATTTTTAAGCCCTCTTTTCCGGCTTGGAAAGATAAAATGGGGATGCTTGTGAACGGTCCAGAACTTTTTCAGGACACGCAATGTATTTTCCGGCAGCGGCACCAGTCTGTCCTTGTTGCCCTTGGCGTCACGAATATGAACCCGCATGTTCAGGGAGTCTATATCACCAACCGTCAGCTTGATACCTTCACCAAGACGGAGCCCCAAGCTGTAGATGGTGAAGAAAAAGACCTTATAGCTCAATTTGTTGGTGGCGGCAAAAACCTGGTCCACCTGCTCGATGGACAGGATATCCGGAATCCTGGTAGTTTTTGGCGGTTTGATCAGGGGAATATCATCCCAGGTTTTGTGCAGTACCTTGGTGTAAAAAAACTTGAGACCATACAGATCGAGCTTGATCGCGCTCCATGAATGCGAATCCAGAAGCTCGTTGAAATAGTCAAGCAACTGGTCAGACGTAAGATTGTCGATCCGGCAATCGAAATAGTTTCCGATACGCCTGATGGCCCTTGAGTACGCCTCAATGGTTTTTGGCTGCAATCCATTCAGTTTCAGACACTTCTGGTGTTTCCGGTAATACTTGTTGAATTGCGGATTTTCTGGCATGGTTGTGTTCATTGTAACCTCCTCTTTGAATGATTGATGTGAAAGGCAAATGCTCTTGCCTTGCCGATTTCTTTTTATTACAAGAAAAAGAAGGAGATTACTGCAGATTTAATCAGGGAGAACAAGATTGCCGGAATTACCTGCCGCGTAGCGGCTTCGTCCAACAAAGCAATCCAGCTGACCTTGTTCCGCGGCTTCGCCGCTCCACAAGGCACTTGACCCGACTGCGCTCGCCGGATGGTAGCAGGCAAAAAACGCTCTAGCGAATGGGGTCGGGCCACGCTAACTATCTAAAACTATTAAAGAACAAACGTAAAACACCCCTATTTTTTGGCCCTATATCGACTTTTTTAGGGGCAAAAAGAGCATTATTCACAATAATCAATGGCGAGAGCAAAAAGACACTATATCCCGGGGCAGATATGGCATATCACCCACCGATGTCATAAAAGAGAGTTTTTGCTCAAGTTTGCAAAGGATCGTCGAAGATGGCTTCAGTGGCTTTTTGAAACGAAAAAACGTTATGGCTTGCCAATATTGAATTACGCTGTCACCTCGAATCATATTCATCTTCTTGTGGTTGGTGATGGAGATCGTGATGTTATTCCAAATTCGATTAAACTGATTGCTGGAAGAACTGGACAAGAATATAATCAACGAAAAAGTCGTAAGGGTGCATTTTGGGAGGACCGCTATCACGCAACAGCAATCGAGAAAGGGGATCATCTTTTTCGTTGTCTTGTATATATTGATCTCAATATGGTGCGTGCTGGTGTTGTGATACATCCTTCCGAGTGGCCTTTTTGTGGATATAATGAGATTCAAGAGCCAAAAAGAAAGAATGTTCTTATAAATTATGAAAGGCTCAGAGAGCTGCTTGGTTTTGAATCCTATGATGAGGTAAGGATATATCACAAAAGGTGGGTAGAAGATTTCCTGGGGAACGGTAATAACATCCAAGATGATAAATGGACGAAGAGCATTGCTGTTGGGAATAGGGGCTTTGTCGATAGGGTAAAATCCCTAATGGGAATATTGGCTGTTGGACGTAAGAGTATTGGAAAAGGCGATTAATATCAGCTTCGAGAACCTTCAATTCCCTATGGTGCCCATTTTGGGGCCAAAAAGTGCGATATAGGGCCTGAAAACACCTATTTCTGGGATGTTATTCC
>JAYEFH010000244.1:0-2397 GCA_034658555.1 Thermodesulfobacteriota bacterium
CCCGGCAGGCTATATCCAGGTATATTACAGAACTATATAACGTAAAGCCCCTGCTTACAGGCGATGATTTAAAAAATATGGGCCTGGAGCCAGGCCCTCTTTTCCGCACAATACTCCATCGCCTGCTGGAGGCCAGACTGGACGGAGAGGTCAGGTACCGGGAAGACGAGATTAAGTTGGTAAGCAGGGAATTTTTGGATCGTTTGGAATTACGAAAAGAAAAAGGGTAACCGTTCACGGGATTGCAACACACGTTTTACCGCAACCCACCGAACTCCATGTCTTTAATTATCAGGTGTTATGTATTTAGCAAAACAACGTCAGAAAGACAATAGCATAAAATATTTCATAAGATATTCCTATCAGGGCGAGTCAGATACGTGGCTTAGCAAAAGCCTGTTTAACCTGGGTCACAATCCTGAAGAATTCATAGTCTATGTAGGGGATAGGGCATTCTATATTGACCCTGCTGTGGAGGATGCCATCTCATCCCAGGGAGTTATTTATAATTACAATGATCTGGAGGAGATATTTTTACCCTTTCTGGAACCTGAAATTCGTAGGGTCGTGGAACAATTTGGTAAACGTGGAGGTAAGAAACGCAGATACAGCAAGGTAGAGCTTGCAGCCATGCAGAAAGGCATCCATCCTTTTGACCGGCGCAGACTATGTTTTCTAAAATTCTGTCATACAAAAATAGAAGATCTGTCAAACCAACCCTTTTCGTTTTTCAATATCTTGCTTAATAAGTCCAGGGACGAAATCGAACAGGTCCTTGAGGATATGGAATTTATGCTCAGTCCGCGTGAAAAAAGAGAGTACCTTTATGCCATATTTGATATGCCCAGGCGGTTTGCCCCAAGACTTACACGTTTTATCCCGGACGCCCAGGATCAAGACCTCATAGACAAATACTTGCTGGAGGAAATCTGCAAGATTGACCAGGATTCCCTTTTTTTAAACCAAGGCTCAGTCCCTTGGGAGGCAAAAGGCCTCCATCCTTATCTGCAGAAGTATCTGATCCAGTACTTTGATATTTTATATAAATGGCCAATTACTGACGGCAGTGCCGGACATAATACTACAGGACATAAGGTGTGGGCTCCCCCTGCAAAATCCTCAGATGAAAAGCTTTTTAAGACGATGGATATAAGCGCTGATGAATTTTCGCGTATTGGAAAGAAAGAATTTACTCTTCTGTTCAGACGCAAGGCCCAGGAGCTACATCCTGATAAGGGGGGGAACCATGAGGCGTTTATAGCGCTGCAACAGGCGTATCAGATCCTTATATGCAGAAAGACATAGTGGGATGTGTGTAACCGTTCACATTCCCTGGCAGCCGACAGGCTTTTGCAGGATTTCAACCGCGGACAAGGTTGCACCAAAAGGCGTATTCTCAACGGATTGTGCTTTGAAACCCGAAAAAGGCTGTTGGCTGTCAGGGACAGTGTCTCAGAAGAAATTATTAGAGATGATATCATATTTTGATACATATCAAGCTCTTTATAGGAAACCAAAATGGAACAGTACAGCCTTTTTTTATCCCATAATAGCGTGGTTTCGGGGGCATGAATAGAGGATTGCTCTGTTTCGGAACAGTCTATTGTTCCATTCCTGTACAATTATTTGTAACCGTCCACGGGATTACAACGCCCTTTTTACCGCACCCCACTGAACTGTAAGTGTTTTTACAGGGTGCTGCAAGATGCGAGGCGACGGGTACGCAGACGTACTCCCTCTCTGTGTCCTCTGCGGTGAATATAAATATTTTTATACTCCGCTTAACTGCCACAAACCGGTTGAAAAAATATTCCATATGAATTCAGTAGGTTGTGAAAGTTGGCACGCGTGTTGCTTTTAAAACCATCAAAACAAGAAATGAAAACAAAAACTGATTACCCTGCAAAAAATCGGAGACGATCTAAAGCTATAACATATTCGTCATATATAAGTTACGCATACGAAATTTATATAGCTATTTCGAGGTGGTGGTTCAACAAGGACTTTTTGCAGTGTAATCAAAACTTAAAAAACAACAAAATTAAAGGAGATTAAAAAAATGGATAAGATTACAAGTTTTTTCAAGGATGAAGAAGGCGCAAGTGCAGTTGAGTACGCATTGCTGATATCCCTTATCGCCGTGGTTATAATTACTGCAGTATCCTCCCTAGGCGACAGTGTTGCGAACACGCTCAATAATGCTGCAGACGCACTTTGATAGTTTTTAACCCACTTGTTCAGGCGTCAGATCGAAAATGGTTTGACGCCTGGGTGGTCGTTAAGTCTCAACGGATACATAACGATTATAGGCCATAAAGAACACTTTAAAGACAACATGGTGCATATATAAAACCCTAGAAAAAGCTAGTATCTTTCTCGATACTCTCTGTAACCATC
>JAYEFH010000245.1:0-2383 GCA_034658555.1 Thermodesulfobacteriota bacterium
TCTCATTTTTCACAGAATTCAAATCAATTGAGGGTATGATTTTTTCAGATCTGATTGTCTGTATTTGGGAAAAACGTTCAAATATTTCACATGTGGCCTGAATCATCGCCTCTTCAATGGTATTTCCCGCCGCCATCCCGTTTGATCCGTGAATATAAGAAACGAAATTGACCGGTATTTTTACTGTCTCGTTGCGGACTATTGAAAAACCGTCAACCCAATGTCCGGCCATTCTGCTGTTTTTTAAATCTTCAATATCCTTATGTGTCAGATGTTTTTCATTTGCCAGCAGATCTTCTATTCTAAGAGGATTTTCCAGATCATCTTGGTGGGAATAAATATATCCTTCCATCCATTCATAATTCAGAAACCTGTTGGTTTCCTCATTGTAAAGACCTGGAACGTTGAACCTTACCTGCTCTTCAAAGACCGGATAGAACAGCCCTGCACTGAGGCGTTCAGCCAGTTCTGCGTATGCGCTGGCTTCGGCAAGCTCAGGGGTAATGCCTTTCCCATTACAGACTATCCTTATTGAATCAATCCATACCCGCCCCCAATAAATGTTGCCCGATACTTGAAAGGGGTGGTATCCAACTTCGAGATTCAGTTTCTGTAACCCGTCTTTTATTCTTTTAATCGTATTGGATGGAACATCACACTTGCCGTACTTATTTCTGATACAATTCTGAAATTTCATTTGACCTGTTTTTTCGAGTAAAGAATGATAAAAAATTTTTGTAATCGTTCACTGGTTCAAGGGTAGCGCCTTTATTTTTCAGAGCTAAACCCTAATGGCTATCGGTCTGCCGCCCTGACAAGACAGCTAACCGCTCAACTTATGTAACACATAAATTTCAGAAAGGCAGGTTAAAGGTCGAAAAGAATTGCAGTAAGCGTTTACATGGCACCGCATCTGCTTTGTTGCCTGCCTGCCGGCAGGCAGGTCGGGTACTTGAAGTACAGGAAGTACGTCTGCGTACCCGTCGCCTCGCATCTGCAGCACCCTGTAAACGCTTACAGTTCGATGGATTACGTTTACACGGCACCGCATCGTTTAGGGGGAGTGCAATATGAATGATAAAGACAAAACAAAAGACCAGCTTTTAAGTGAATTGACAGAACTGCGCAGGCGGATTGCTCAATTTGAATCAACTGAGATGGAATCCACACAGGCAGAGGAGGTACTGCGTAAGTCAGAGGATAAGTTCAGGATCATTTTCTCCAACTCATTGGATGCTATCATGATTATAGATAGTAAAAGCGGCCGGATTCTCAGCGTCAATCAATCCACCTACCGGATTTTGGGTTACGAAGACAATGCCCTTATTGGCAGTCATTTTTCGACTCTTTTCCCACCTGCATGCAAATTATCAAGGCAAGATATACTGGGAAAAATTCAGACTCACGATGCAGTATTTACACAGAAGTTTCTCCACGCCAATGGCCCGATTTTCCAAATGGATTTAACAGCGACCTTGATTCCTTGGAGAAATTACAAGGCAATTCTTGTAACTTTCCGCGATATTACCGAACGGCTGCAGGCAGAGGAGGAGCGACGAAATCTTATTAATCAACTCCAGGAAGCCCTTGCAAAAGTTAAGACCCTAAGCGGACTTTTGCCTATTTGCGCATCATGTAAGAAGATACGAGATGACAAGGGATACTGGAATCAAATTGAATCTTACATCAGAGATCATTCAGAAGCTGAATTTACTCATAGCCTTTGCCCTGAATGCGCCGAAAAACTTCGCTCTGAATTAAAACAATACCAGAATAACAGTGACGACGGGAGCACTTCCTGATTTAATTGATAATTGTCGGAGGAAAGATATCAGGATATCGTAGCGAAGCGATCTCCATAAATTGACAATTCCTCAATACACGATAAGGCAGATAAAAATCATGAAGGCTTTCGGACCGGTTCCGTCCAGACGCTTGGGACGCAGCCTGGGCATTAACAATATTCCTGCAAAGGTCTGCACCTATTCCTGTGTTTATTGTCAGGTGGGACTTACAACACAGATGCAGGTTAAGCGCTGCGAATTTTATAGACCAGGGGAAATTTGGGAAGAGGTTGCGGAAAAGGCAGAAAGAGCAAAAGAAATCGGAGAATCCATTGATTACCTTACTTTTGTAGCTGATGGCGAACCGACTCTGGATTTAAATCTCGGCCGTGAGATCGAGTTGCTGAGGCCTTTGGGGATCAAAATCGCAGTGATCAGCAATGCTTCGCTCATCCGGCAAAAAGATGTCAGAGAAGATCTAATGAAGGCTGACTGGGTTTCTTTAAAGGTAGATTCAACGCAAGAAGCGATCTGGCGGAAAATCGATCGTCCCCATCGGTATTTAGACCTGGTGTCCATTTTGGATGGGATGCTCGAAT
>JAYEFH010000246.1:0-2382 GCA_034658555.1 Thermodesulfobacteriota bacterium
AAATGGGTCAGTTATGATGAGCGTTGAAGCTGGCCGTGTTGCATATCTTCTGAATAGATAATTGAACAAATGTTTTTTCGAATGTTGAGCCCAGGCGCTTTTGTATCCTTCGGGTATGCATGGAGCTAGGAGTTTTGTATATTTTGATGCAACCTGGTTGCGGAGATCGATCTCTTACAATGTTTTACGCCTGCGAAGTCGGCAAGCCGGGACTCCAGCTCAGGGATCTCCGGCCCCATGATATACTTGCCGTGGCGCAGTACCCTGTGGATATTTTTCTGCGACAAACCGATGCGGGGCATCTGCTTTTAGATAGACAGGCGAGGTCAACCGTGCTTGGCCTTTTTCCAGAATAATTTCGAGTTTCATGATACATTCTCCTTATTTTCCTGACCTTTACCCCTCACAGCTCCATTTTGCAGGACATATTTTTTCCCACAGGTCACACATTCCAATGTTTCAAAATTTGTCCCCTGCTTTCCAGTGTCCACCTTCTTGCAACTGTCTTCCGATTTCCGATCTCTGACCTCTGACTCCTGAACAAGCCGTTCCCCGCACTCACACATCCATCCAATCTCTCTGGCGGGGTTGCCCACTACCAAAGCATAATCAGCCACATCCTTGGTAACAACCGCCCCGGCCCCAACAAAGGCATATTTCCCAATCTTCACCCCGCAAACAATTGTGCAATTAGCCCCGAGAGTAGCTCCCTTCCTAACCAGAGTCGGTCTTACCTGATCCATCTTCCTGATCTCCGCCCTGGGATTGAGAATATTGGTAAAGACCATAGATGGTGCACAGAAGACTCCATCTTCCAGAATTACTCCTTTATATACGCTCACATTGTTCTGGATTTTGCACTGCCTGCCAATGACTACATCCGGTCCGATGACTACATTTTGACCGATGTTGCAGTTCTCACCAATTTTGGATTTGGGAAGAACATGAGAGAAGTGCCAGATTTTGGTTCCTGCACCGATGGATATATCGTCGTCGATTACTGCAGTAGAATGAACAAAGAAATTGTCGGCGGTGCAAGTGGAGGTTGAAGGCAAATCAACTGATGATTGAGCTTGAGATGAAGAAAGGTGGATGCTGCGACTCTTGTCATCCAATGATCGTTGGGCCGCGTTGAGGATTCTGAGGACACTCAGCCCTTCATGGCCGTCAGTTAAAGGACGTTTTCCTTTTGCCATACATTCCAGGAAATGTTTACATTCGAGCTTTAGAGGCTCATCCTTGATTATGTTCAGCCGTTCAGGATTGCCCTTTATAGGAACAGGTGAATTATTCTGCCAGGTAATCTGGTGAGGATAAAGCAGCAGTTTGTCTTCCCATGGTTGAGCATCATCAAATACGGCCATCTTTTGATCACCAACTACGACCAGCTTTTGCTCCTTGAATGGATGCAGCCAAGATACGAAAACATGTGCCTTGAGACCGGATGGAAAGTCAAGATGTGTTGTAGTAACATCGGCAATGCACTTGTGTAGATAGTTGCCTCCGGTAGCAAATACTGATTCAGGCTCTTCCCCGGCCAAAGAAAGAATCATTGAAATATCATGGGGAGCAAAGGACCAGAGGATATTTTCCTCCCGTCTTATCTTTCCAAGATTCAGGCGATTTGAATAAATATAATTTACTCTTCCGAGTTCGCCACTCAGGGTAAGCTCTTTTAATTTCATGAATACAGGGTGATACCTGAGTAGGTGACCCACCATAAGTACGCTGTTATTTTGCAAGGCAAGCTCAATAAGCTCCTTACCATTTTTTTCATCAAGAACGAGCGGCTTTTCAACATATACATGTTTGCCTGCAAGAAGGGCTTCTCGCGCCAAGGTATGGTGGGTTTCCGCAGGGGTTGCGATCACGACTCTATGGATATTTTTTCTGGAAAGAACATCATTCAATGCCAAACACGTTTCCACGCCGGGATATTGTTCCCTGAAATTGGAGAGGATCGTTTCGTTTTTGTCACAAATAAGTTTAAGGGCACCGAGTTGGTGGTAATTCCGCACCAGGTTCTTGCCCCAATAGCCTGAACCGATAACAGCCACATTTGCTTGTTGATTCATTTTATTATTGCTCTCTCTTCAATGGAATGGGGGACATCCTATATTCCCCCTGTCAAACTAAATAATTTCTCTTTTAAAAACGGCTAGTTGAACATTGGATTTGTGGAGGTTATTTGTGGCTCATGATGACGGAATGTTTGCCCTATATAGGGACGAATCTATGTATTCGCCCTTAATTCAATAGTATAGGAATTTCCATTTTTTGACAGGATCAACAGGATTGTCAGGATAAAAAATATTAAGAAATCCTGTAAATCCTGTTGATCCTGTCAGAGAAGTCCGCCCGAAGGGCGCTAAGTTCATTCCC
>JAYEFH010000247.1:0-2380 GCA_034658555.1 Thermodesulfobacteriota bacterium
CGTCCCTGTGTTAATGGTCACATCAGAGGATAGTGTTGATACTGTCGTGGAGGCCATAAGAGATGGCGCCTATGATTATATGGTCAAGCCTCTGGACAAAATGAGGTTTATGACAACCCTGAGGAAGGGCCTTGAAAATTATGGTCTGATCGCAGAGCTTAAGCGAACCCGGAGGGAATTAAAGGATAAGTATATTTTTGAAAATATCATCGGTAAAAGCAAGGAGATACAGAAGGTATTTGAGCAGATAGATAAAGTGCTGAATAACGATATAACTGTGCTGATTCAGGGCGAAACCGGCACAGGCAAGGAATTGGTGGCCAAGGCTATTCACTATAACGGCTCTCGCAGACAAGGTCCATTTATAGATATCAATTGCGGGGCCATTCCGGAAAATCTTCAGGAAAGCGAATTGTTCGGCTTTGAAAAAGGGGCCTTTACCGGTGCTGTTCGTGCAAAAAAAGGCAGGGTTGAAATGGCCCATGAAGGCACACTGTTCCTGGATGAAGTATTTGAAATGGGCATGCAGACCCAGGTGAACTTTTTAAGGTTTTTGCAGGAAAGGAGCTTTGAGCGGATAGGCGGTAACAAAAAAATAGAGATAAATGTCAGGATAGTATCCGCTACCAACAAAATATTAAAGGACGCTGTAGAAGAGGGAGAATTCCGGGAGGACCTTTATTATCGGCTGGCAGTATATCCCCTCGTTGTCCCTCCTTTGCGGGAGAGAAAAGATGATATTCTTATTCTGGCAACACATTTCATGAAAAAATATCAGAATGAGACATTAAAGAAAATTAATACTATTAGTCATGAAGCCATGGAAACCTTAACAAACTACCGCTGGCCTGGAAATGTGAGAGAGCTGGAAAATACCATCTACCGGGCAATGGTTTCAGCCGACAGTGACATCATTGATATAAGCTGCCTGCCTGAAAACGTACGAGAAGAAAGTATTCCGGAAGTTGATTCTCAGGAGATAGTACAACTATCTGATATTGAAAAAAATGCTCTGGTAAATGCCCTTAAGGCCACTGACTGCAATATTTCCCAGGCGGCCAAAGCATTAAACATAGGAAGAAATACCCTTTATCGAAAGATAGTCAGATATCAATTAAATAAGATATTTCCCGAACTGACAAGGCATATCAAGTCACAAGATCCCGGAATGACTAAATCATAGAATTGCCTGTCGGGTCCTAAGCATGTTTAAATGGTTTAAAACAAAGTCAAGAACCCAACCCTGGATTGGATCCAGGTTGAAGTAACTGTATAAACTTCCTCAAATTTGAGCGGATCACATCTGTTTAAATGATGTTTATAACTAATCAGCTTGCTTTGGGCGTCTTGCAGGAATCCCGTATAACATGCCATCTATACTGATATCTTCGTCAATATCCGGCCAATGGACTCCATGCCCATCTCCAATGATCTCAAATCTTGACCTTTGTTCAGTAGTTGCCTCTGATAATCGCCATGACCAGGCAAGAGGCACACTGATAGTGCGGCCATCAGCAAGGTGGGCCATGATTTCTTCATCTGTTATATGAAAACCTATAATCCTTGGTTCTGCAATATTAGCTACAGTGCTCATCCCATGCCTCCAAGATTTTTATTCGGCTAATAACAATTGTTTTTCTAATCATATTGAGTTCCTTTGATGAAAATCCATTGTTTTTGGCCAATGTAAGAGGGTCAAGCCAAAATTTACAAACCTTTCTGTCCCTTTGAACATGTACATGCTTCGGTTCATAGCAATCGAAGCTGTAAAAGAAAAACCTATAAGGCCCTTCGATGGCTTTGACTGATGGCATCTTTATTAGCCTCCTTGATTAGAACATCAACCTCATGTTTCACTTTCGTTCCTCATTTTCGAATTTCATAGTCATTAGATGACCGAATTTCTATTCCTTGATGATAAACGGTTTACTCTCATTGTCATGCTTAGGAACGGGAGATAAATAAGTTGAACAAAAATTAATAGGATTTTTTGTTGTATTCAAGGCGCGAGGAGCGAGCATAACGGGTTATGTGATCGACGAGCAACGAAGAAGACGGCAAAAAAGACATTAATTTGTTCAAGTTATTTATTGTACGTTCCTTATCAACGGCTATAACTGCAACGCTTTCTGTCAAACCTGCCAGCTTAATCTCACCATTTTCAGAAATATCTTTTGCAAATACGGTCCTGTCCATATCAAAAATCTCACCATCGTAATCAATATCCACAAGCAGCATGGCAAGATCGTCCAGGCCTTTTAATCGCTTTCCCTGTTTATCCAGAATCCTTGTCTCAAACCGGGTGATCTTCAAACCCTCTCCTGTCTTTTCAATCTCGATTTCCACATTGTCATTGAAATAGAACCCGGTGGAACTGATA
>JAYEFH010000248.1:0-2377 GCA_034658555.1 Thermodesulfobacteriota bacterium
AACCGATTATGCCGGGAAAAAGAGCGGAATTACGGATTCAGAAAAGTCTGAGTCAAGCACTGATAAAAAAAGCAAAAAGGATACCAGTTCTTCTACCGACTCATCATCCAGCAGTTCCTCCGACACTACTTCCTAATCAATCTTTATAAAGAATATATGAGGTGGCAGCCCTGAAGGCTGCCACTTTTTTTTGCGAAATCGTCACAATGGTCATATAATTAATAGGTAACCGTTTACGGGTTCAAAGGTTAAAGGGTTTAGGCTTTCAGCTCCCATGCGACGTAGCGGAGGGGGTGTTTCCAGCGGAAACAAAAATAAATTCCTGGATGTTGTCAGAAGAGGCCATCATTTATGTTCGAGGGGTGTGAAGATGCAATAATGGCTCTTGCCCGATTATCGACCATGGTCAATGGGACCCTGGATCTTGGTGAGGTGTTGGACAATGCCATGAAGTCAGTTGAGGAATTGATGGATGCAGAGGCCAGCTCAATTTTTGAGGTCGATTATGAGCGGGATGAACTCTTTTTTCGATTAGCACGCGGGAACTGTGGGAATAGGGCGCGCGAGATTCGGTTGTCCATGGGGGAGGGCATCGCCGGCTGGGTAGCCCTTAATAGAAAACCTTTGCTGGTGGCCGATGTCGACATGGATAAGCGCTTTAGCCCCAGGACGGATGAATACACAGGATTCAAGACTCGTTCTATGGCCTGCGTTCCCATAATACACAAGGTGCGCCTGATAGGTGTGCTGGAGGTACTGAATAAACGGAGAGGCCCTTTTGATGAGCGAGATCTGACCATTTTGACAATTATTAGCAACCAAATTGGCATTGCCATGGAGAATGCCCGCCTGTATCAGCGCTTGCAGGAGAAATTCGTCCTTACGGCGGATGAGCTAAGGAAAATGCAACAGAAGCTTATTCAAAGTGAACGTCTGGCCTCACTCGGACGGCTTTCCTATGCTATTGCTCATGAAGTGCGCAATCCTGTTATGTCCATTGGCGGTTTTGCCAGGCGTTGCAAGCAGAACTTTTCCCCTGAAAACCCGGACCACAAGTACCTTGACATTATTATTAAAGAGACTGCCCGTCTGGAAAAAATGGTACTGGATGTGGAAAATTACACCAAGGTGCGGCTGTCTGAATTCAGGCCGATCAACCTTAAAGAACTTATAGAAGACGTCTTGGAGGAGTGGCGTCAAAACAGGTCAGGTTCTGATATTGAAGTGCACCTTGAACTCCCCGGCGATGAGGTTTTCTTGGCCGGAGATGTGTGGCTGCTATCCCTCGCGCTTAAGAATTTGTTCCTGAACGCAGAAGAGGCCATGGTCAACGGAGGTACTTTATCATTTTCCGCTTACCCCCAGGGAAAACAGATCATTTTTAAAATAGCCGATACCGGCAGCGGTATACCTCCCGAGGATCTCCCTCAGATCTTTGATCCATTTTTTGCCTCTAAGCCCAGATGTAGCGGATTAGGTTTGACGATTGTTCATCGAATTGTGAGCGAACACAAAGGCGAAATAAGCGTGAAATCCACGCCGGGGGAGGGGACTGAGTTTCAAATAAGCCTACCTCTGTATCCGGACGACATACAGCTCAGCGAATTGGAAGGGGCGCGGAAATCCTAAGAGCTGATAGGGTATTTTGTAACCGTGAACGGTTCCCATGGTTTTTTTTATGGTTTTGTTATTATTGACCGAATATAAGAAGATGTAGGTATCCTTCATTTTACGGATACCAGTCATTAGCTGTTAGGTAAAAACTTTATATGAAAACGAACTGTTAAGCTAAAAGCTAACGGTTAAAAGCTAATCGCGGGGGTTATATTATTTTTTGAGGTGTGCCATGAAATGTTCGTGGCTGTCAATATCAGCCGTCTTTAGAGATGGAAACGATCCAGAACCTATACGCACGTGTCGGCATCAGCGATTTTTGAAGTTTTATAATAAAATTGGCTTTAGTGCCTTTTTTTTTGTTTTTCCCCTCTTTTTTTATTTATCAGGTTGTGGGCATCGGCATATCCCACCATTACCATCAACAACAAAGGTGCCCGTTCGGGAATTGCCTGCAACCCAGCGTCCCTACGAGGTGAATGGACATGTTTACTATCCCTTGCCGTTTGCCAAAGGCTTTGTGGAGGAAGGGTATGCATCCTGGTATGGGAAGAAATTTCACGGAAGGCCGACCGCCAGTAGTGAGCCATATAATATGTATGCTATAACTGCCGCCCATCGTACGCTGCCTATGAACACATATGTAAGGGTACTCAACCTTGCAAATGGGCGGGAAGTCGTAGTCAGAATCAATGATCGTGGGCCTTTTGCCAAGAAAAGAATTATAGATCTCAGCTATGGAGCAGCCGGGAAGGTGGGGCTG
>JAYEFH010000249.1:0-2373 GCA_034658555.1 Thermodesulfobacteriota bacterium
TCGTATCCATATGACTGAACGGGAGGTCCTGGCAGGCTATGCCGAGAACCTCGAACTCCTTGGTTTTGGGAGCACAGAGGTCTATTCAGAAGACGATGCCTCTGACTACGAGGAGTTTGGAATACCGTCCGAAGTAGCCAAGCTATTGATTTAGATATACCTCAAGAAAATAGACACAAAAAAGGAGAGATCAAAAATGAGAAAAAATGCAAAGACCGTAATCGTAATGTTGCTTGTCATGGGGCTTGTGTTCTCAGCCGGGAATGCAGATGCGTTTGGACCCGATGGCCAAGGCGGTCCTGATGTAATTAAGGCCGGCCCTCAAATAATGGCTAATCTCGATCTGACTACAGATCAGGTCAAAAAACTGAAGGAAGAACGAATAAAAAAACAGAAACAGATGATCAAACTGCAGGCGGAACTAGAAACCCTTTTGGTTGATCTCAGGAGCGAGGCCGGTAAGGACGAAGCAGATCTATCCAGGGTAGAGATATTAGCAAGTCAGATTGGTGAACTGAGAGGCAAGATGACCGCTGCCCGGATTAAATCAGTGATCTATCTTAGGTCGATACTCACGCCGGAACAAAAGAGAAAAATGGATCTAATGGAGCTTCAGTTTGGAGGGCCTTCCCATAAGGGGCGCAAAGGAAACCGCCAAGGCAACATACGCTAAACCCCATGCTACAACACGCAAGGACTCATCGTCGTATCAAGGCCGGGTTTTGCAAAATCTGGAACCCGGCCGTTTTGTGTTGCACAAGGCTGGGCGTTGTGAGCATGTTTCTCGTCAGCACTAATAAGGATATTTCCCGAGGTAGATAGGTGGCGCCTGCTTACTGTTTGAATTTGCGAAAAGAAGTAACATTGCCGATTAATTATCAAGGCACATTGTCCTCATGCAGAGATAAATTAGCCGCCTTCGGCAGGACTTCTCTGACAGGATGAACAAGATTTACCTGTCTGCGTGCGACGCACAGGCACAGGCAGGCATGATTTTCATTTATCCTGTTGATCCTGTCAAAAAAAGGAAATTCCTATACTATCAAGTTAGGCTCGATGCGTCTGGTGTCCTACATGACGTTATGGCACGTGGAATTGAGCCACATTCAATTTTTATAAAACGGGAGATTGGACACGGAAGCCAGGAAAAGGTCCTGCCAGTGAAATATGTTGTATAAATTGGCAACGTCCCCCACATCCCCACATCGTCCCCCACATTCTTACATAAATATGCTTGACCGGTATATCGATATATGGCATTGCTTCTCCGACCCTGGGATTTCTTCGTATTCCACCTGGCAATCGGCTTGAAAAAATGTCTGGAGACCTTGAAGGATTTTGGAGCGTAAGAATTAATGACCAATGGAGAATTGTCTTTAAATGGATAGACAATGACGCTTATGATGTAAAAGTTACTGATTACCATTAGGAGCAAAACTATGCTACCCAAAAACAGAACCCCAACCCACCCGGGAGAAATGCTATTAAAGGAATTTCTGGAACCTTTAGGAATAACTCAAACTGAATTAGCCAGTCACCTCGGTTGGCCTTATGCCAGACTCAATGAAATTATTAATGGACGACGGGGTATCAGTGCTTCATCTGCCCTTGCAATTGGAGAGGCCCTGGGAACAGGCCCTGAATTTTGGCTTAATTTGCAAAGAGACTGGGATCTATGGCATAGCCTGCGCAAGCATAAACCTGTTCCTCCCCTCAGAAAAGTTGCAATCCAACAGGCTTCCATATGATACACAGGCTTTTACCGGAAAAATCTCACTACCATTCCCCCGCATGTCAGATGGCCCGAGTCTGTGTTCGTCTGTGTGTGTCGAGCGAGCACTGCCGAGCAGGTGGCGAATTTTATGCTTGGAGTGGCGCAATGTCCTGTCATAACAGCCGGGCTCCATCACTTCGGCAAGTGAGGCATTACCCCCACTTGTTGGATATCGACCCAAGGCCCCGGGTCGAGTGGGACTTAACCCACCTGAAACGTGTGCTGCCAGGCACACAGTACGGGCTGCGAAGACTGAAGAACTCGAAGAGGTTCAAAATGCCCATAAGTTCATTCAGAAATGGCGTCCCATAGCTCAAGATGGTGCCGGTGAAATATGTTGTATAAATTGGCGACGTCCCCTATTACAGCCCCCCATTACCCAGGATCAGCCTGTTGACAACCACCACCTATCCGGTATAGTATCTATACCATGGAATTCGAGTTCGACCCGAGAAAGAGCGCATCAAACAGACGCAAGCACGGCATCGACTTCGTCGAGGCCCAAGCCTTGTGGAATGACCCGGACCTGATCGAGATCCCTGCGCGAACCGAGGATGAACCCAGATTCCTCGTTGTCAGCAGAATCGGAGAGAAGCACT
>JAYEFH010000250.1:0-2367 GCA_034658555.1 Thermodesulfobacteriota bacterium
TTCATGCTGAACTAATAAAGCTGTTGGGCAAGCTTCGTTTCCGCACCAGCTATGCCCAGAATGTGTTGCAGCATTCTATCGAGGTCGCTTTTCTTTGTGGGATAATGGCCTCTGAGTTGGGTGTCAACGTTAAAAAGGCAAAACGGGCCGGATTGCTTCATGATATCGGGAAGGCTGTGGACCATGAGGTAGAGGGGCCGCATGCCATTATAGGCGCCGATCTGGCCAGGAAGCATGGTGAGTCTCAGGATATTGTGCATGCCATTGCAGCACATCACGAAGATGTGAAACCGGATACGGTGATGGCGGTCCTTGTACAGGCTGCGGACGCCCTTTCAGGAGCAAGGCCCGGGGCCAGGCGGGAAATGCTTGAGAGCTATGTGCGGAGACTGGAAGATTTGGAGGGTATTGCCAAGTCGTTTGCAGGTGTCAAGAAGTCCTATGCCATCCAGGCAGGTCGTGAAATACGCATAGTTGTTCTCAGTGACAAGGTTTCTGATGCAGAGATTCCATTTCTGTGTCGTGAGGTGGCTAAAGAGATAGAGAGTGAATTGAGTTATCCCGGTCAAATCAAGGTGACGGTGATACGGGAGACAAGGGCCGTGGAATATGCGAAATAGGTGTGCATAACATGGAGCAGGATCTGAAAAGGGCTATGGAGCTCATTCATAGGGGGACTGTGGATGTCCTCGACGAGAATGAGCTGGAGGGTAAACTGAAAAGAGCCATTAAAACCGGTATACCCTTAAGGATCAAGGCCGGTTTTGATCCAACAGCCCCTGATCTGCACCTGGGCCATACGGTACTTATACAGAAAATGAGGCATTTCCAGGAGCTTGGCCATCGTGTGATGTTTCTCATAGGAGATTTTACCGGTTTGATTGGAGACCCAACCGGCAAGTCAGAGACAAGGCCTCCTCTCACCCCTCAGCAGGTACAGGAGAATGCCGGGACATATAAAGAGCAGATTTTTAAAATCCTTGACTCGGAAAAGACTGAGGTTGTCTTTAACAGCGTGTGGATGCAGGAGATAAAGTCCCTAGATATGATCCGCCTGTGTGCCAGGCATACTGTGGCCAGGATGCTGGAGAGGGATGATTTCAAGAAGCGTTTTCAGGCCCAAAAGCCTATAGGAATACATGAATTTATCTATCCCCTGATTCAGGGCTACGATTCTGTAGCCATAAAGGCGGACATTGAGCTTGGGGGCACTGACCAGACTTTTAATCTGTTGGTGGGGCGACACATACAAAAAGAGTATGGTCAGGAACCCCAGGTTGTAATAACCCTGCCGCTTCTTGAAGGGCTGGACGGGGTCCAGAAGATGAGCAAGTCTCTGGGCAATTATATCGGGATTACCGAACCGCCTCAGGATATGTTTGGGAAACTTATGTCCGTTTCAGATGATCTGATGTTCAGGTACTTTGAATTGCTGAGCAGTTTTGATCTGGATGAGATAAAAGGGCTTAAGGACGGAATTGCCGACGGTCGTCTTCATCCCAAGGATGTGAAGACACGGCTTGCACGGGAGCTTGTGGAAAGATTTCATGGCGATCAGGCCGCAGGGGCTGCAAAAGCAGATTTTGAGGCCCAGTTCAGCAGGGGAGAGGTCCCTGATGACATCCCGGAGTTTAGGCTATCACCAGACGAAAAGACAATCTATCTTCCCAGAGTTCTCAAGGAGGCTGGTCTTGTGGCAAGTACGTCTGACGTCAGGCGACTTATCAAACAAGGTGCGGTCAGCATTGATGGCACCAAGGTGCAGGCAGAGGAAATTGAGGTCCGGGCGCCCCGGGCGGTCCTGAAGGTGGGTAAGAGGAGATTCTTGCGGGTTATACGTCAGTAGTTATCTGGGTATTATTGAAAATTTCAATTTGTTTTTGGAAAGGGGGGACGGAAAGGGGGACGTTGGTTCTAAAGCATTCTATTTCAGAGATACCCGCTAATTTCCGGAACTTCTTCGGAAGCTGCCAGCCGGTTTACACATGAAGTTGTCACGCCCAGAAACCTCGCAACTTCTGCCCCGGAATAACCCAGCTTCCCTACCGCTATCTGACAAAAAAGTTTTCTTGTCCTCGCAACCAACCTCTTTCTGGTACCTGACCGAAGCAAGGCCTCATCTATGCCTTCACCCTTTGCAATTTGTACGGCCAAGAAAGCAAGATCAGGTACCTTGGTTATCAGACGAAGACTCTGCTTTTCCTTCTCCTCGGCTTCAGAAAGAAGTTTTTGTACGAACTCACTGCTGCCCAGTACTCGCTCATCATAGGCGACCCTTCTTCCCTTTCTTCTCAAGCTGAGCACCGCTGACCATCCTCCAGAGCTTCGCAACAGACCACCGCCGACCAGATCCGGTCTCTTGCCTTC
>JAYEFH010000251.1:0-2365 GCA_034658555.1 Thermodesulfobacteriota bacterium
GCACTCATGGATTACGATGACTTACTCCTCAGGTGGAGAGATGTGCTGAAAGGACATGCCCAGGTCAGAGAATCCATGGGCTCCTGGTTCCAATACATAATGGTGGATGAATATCAGGATACAAATGCCACCCAGGCGGAAATCGTACACCTCACGGCTTGCGGTCATGACAATGTAATGGTCGTCGGAGATGATGCCCAGTCTATCTATTCCTTCAGGGGGGCGGATTTCAAAAATATTATGAACTTCCCTGATATGTTTTCCGGGACTCAGATAATAAAACTTGAGAGAAACTACCGCAGCACCCAGCCCAACCTGGACTGTACCAACGCCATAATTGCCAATGCCAGGGAAAAATTTACAAAGCGACTGACGGCACAGAGAAAGGGAGGAAATCCACCATACCTGTACACGGCAAAGGATGAGGTGGGCCAGGCAAAATTTGTTGCCGACCGTATTCAGGAATTGTCGAAAGATGGGTTTAAACCCTCTGATATTGCCGTGCTTTTCAGGGCTGGTTTTCATTCCTTTCACCTTGAGACCGAATTAGGCAGCCGTGGGATAACCTTTGTCAAGCGCGGAGGAATGCGTCTCGTTGAGGCCGCTCATATCAAGGATATTCTTTCTCTCCTTCGCCTTCTTATAAACCCGCTTGACCGGCTGAGCTGGAGCAGAATCCTCCTATTAATCGAACGTCTCGGTATCAAGAGCGTGGAGAAAATTTTCTCCCAATTGATTAAAAGCGCGGATCCCCTGGAGTGTCTTTCAACCTATAAAACCAAGGCGGCTTGGGGAGAAACAGTAAGGGAACTCGGCAGTCTGTTAAAAAGACTCCATGACATGCCGGAGGACCTTCCTGATTTGTTTTTACAGCTCGAGACCTGGTATCGCCCACATCTGGAAAAAATCCATCATGAAGATTTTCCCAAACGTCTGCGGGAACTGGCGCACCTGAGAGGAATGGCAGCCCGGTATGACGACGCAGTGTCTATGCTCGCTGACTTGGCCCTGGACCCTCCGGACCAAGAAGAAACGGAAAAAGAAAAAGAACGAATAGTCCTTTCCACCATGCACTCGTCCAAGGGCCTTGAATGGAAGGCAGTCTTGATCTTGTCATTGGCGGAGGGACGCTTTCCATCGCCTGCGGCTTCCTTTCGTACCAAAGAAATAGAAGAAGAACGCAGGCTTTTTTATGTAGCCGCAACCAGGGCCAAAGACTTTCTGTGTTTTTGTTACCCCGCCTTTATAAGCGTCTCAGGTACAGGCTTGCTCCCCGCCAGGCCATCACGGTTCCTGGAGGAAATACCTTCCGATCTTTTACAGTTATGGAAAAAGGAAATAGATGCTGATGAAAAAATTTATCAAGAAAGCCGCCAGTACATGCCGGATGTCATCAGGCCATCTTCAAAGTCTTCAGAACACGTCCAAAAGATAGACCTCCAAAGTAGCCCGGGGTCTGATCAAACCGGTTCAGGTATCTTTACACCGGGGAAAAGGGTCAGGCACCCTATCTTTGGACCGGGACGGGTGATCAGGGACATTGGTCCAAAGAAGATACAGGTGCTTTTTGACGTTGCCGGCGAAAAGACCCTGCACCTTGATTATGCCAAGCTCAGTGTTATTGAGAGCTGAGTTAAGCTATTAGCTGTTAGCTATTAGCATTTAGCTTTGAAAAATCAGGGTATTACGTTAATTAGAAATAACGTATTCTATTCAAATTTCCTGGTAAAAAATATGTCCGAAAAATAATATGCTGATATTACAGGTAGTAGGGGCAGATCTATGTGTCTGCCCCTAAATCTTCATTATGTCTACAGATTTTTTATCATTCCCCGCAATTCGCAAGGGCGAACACATAGGTTCGCCCCTACAAAAACATCACTTTACCAGGAGATTTGAATAGGATACGAAATAACACCCAACGGGTTCACCCTGTTGAATCCCCAAAGGGGGCAGCGAAGCTGCATTCAACAGGGTAAAGGTTCGTAATAGTAAAACATCCTGCAATCGTTAAACTAATAGCTAACAGCTAAAGGCTAATTGCTCAATCCGGTTATCGAGACCCTCTAAAGATGGAAGTTCCTTCACAGCTTAACTCACCTGACCTCAATATCCAGCGTGAAGTCCCATACAGCCTTGCCCCATCCTCTGTTAATGTTGCAGAGGCCCGTATGCTCAGTGTGTGGCCATCATCTAAAAACCAGACCCCGCTTAGCCGCATCTCATTTCCCTCAACCATCCCCTGGAGGTCACCTGCATCCATACTCAGAGAAACCTGATCACCAATCTTTGCCATGGTAACCTGTCCTTCAAAGATACCCGGCAAGAAGGGACAGCAGCAACTCTCTTCTTTAGACGAGAATAT
>JAYEFH010000252.1:0-2363 GCA_034658555.1 Thermodesulfobacteriota bacterium
TCGACATTCGACATTAAATCAGCATGTTAGGTGAAAACCATCCTTTACCTAAAAAATGTCACTTTTTTGTATTGCACCCATCATCTACTTGGGCTTATATTCGTATTTTTGGCACCTTCGATAAGAATATAACATCTTGAAATAACAAGGATTGTGGCCTCCCCTAAATCCGTTATAATCAGACAAAAAAGATTGTTGAGTCTTACAAAAACTTAAAAGAAGTTGAGATGCTATTTGATGACCTGAAGAACTTTGTTGATATCAGACCGATAAGGCATTGGCTCGAAGTGAGAGTGAGAGCGCATATTTTCATCTGCGTATTAGCGTTACTGCTGAAAAGAATATTTGAGATAGATTGCTTGAATGGCAAGTGTGTGATGGAGCCGTTAGAAGAAATATCGAAGTCCATGCTGATAAAATATAAGGTGAAATTTCCCGAGAGGGAAGATAGAACCAAGACCTTCAGGAAAGTGACTGATACTACTTCAGACCAAAAGAGATACTTTAAAATGGTGGGAATTAGGAACCCGATGAATCTTGAAAACTTTGTGTGGTGAAGAAAGAAAAGGACGATTTTTGGGCAGCACAAGGGTTAGCGGCTGCTAACTGTATTGTGAATTGAGCCGTCATGACTCAAGGGATTTACTATTGACCTTTTTGGATGGAGATCGTTATGGTATAAAAATACAGCTTGCGAAACGAATGGAGCAGAGAAAAAAAGCTGGATTAAACAAAGTATGATTACCCTGCAAAAAGTCGGAGTCGATCTAAAGCTATAACATAAACATATTCGTAATATATAAATTGCGTATACGAAACTTATATAGCTATTTCATGACGGCGGCTCAAAATAGACTTTTTTCAGCGTAATCAAGTATTATGGTGGGGCGATATCGGTGTTCGAATTGAAATCAAAGATCAGTATGAGGTCTGAAAGTGGTCCTGAAACGACCCTATCTTTCTGGTGTCGGTATCACCCTGGAAAAGTCTGATATTAAGGCCAAAGGATGCTATCGAGATTCCATTCGTTTGATAAAAAGCCACATAGCAGCTATTCTTAGTCCAAAGCAGCTATAACAGGAGATGCAATTATGATAATAGCAGGGGTAAAGGATGTAAAAAATCAGTTTAGCCGATACCTCTCTATGGTTATCGAGGATCGTCTTTAAGAGGACATATGTATATTCTCCACGGCACATGGTTTCCCGGCGATAAGCCGGATTTTGAAAATACCGGACGGTTTGTCCTGTGGGTGGAAAAACAGATCTCCGGCAAGGTCAGGCGCAATACCGTCAATCACCCAGGGCATCTTGAAAATAAAGAGCTGCGCGCCTTCTTTTCCGATGTCCTGCCCCTGTCAAAGCATCTCCCTGCCTGGTTGTATGGAGACGATATTAATATGCGCTTTATGTTGCCAGGCACAAAGGACGGGCCGTTGCCGTCATTTGAAATGGCCATGCATCTTGGCATGGATTTGCCGGATGAGTTTGAGTGGAAGTCCTGGCGCATAAACTGTCTATCCGTCAATGACTCCCTGCTTTTTCTTAAAGAGCTGCATTTCCTGGTGCAGTATTACAGCGACAGAGTTATCCCCGGCAGGGACCTTATCTTCTGGTACCATTTCGGCCGGGCCGTAAAGGATGTCATCATCAGGCACCAGTATATCCCGTATCTCCTGCCAAGGAAAGAAACAAAGCGCAAGGGGCAAGGGAAGAAGGGGAAATCCACAGGTATCTCCTTTGTACCTGCATGGCGGATTATTTCACCCGGTTATGAAGAAACGATCAAGACCTTCTCAGCCGTTATGCCGGGCATCTGCCGGGCTGTCTCTCCGGATGCGGCCAAGGTCAAAAAGACATCCGTTCCCGCCATATATGATCCTGCCGGCTTGCTGAGCCATTATTCCCAGCAGACACTGGCTGATTTTATCGCTGCCACACCCTTTACTCAAAAAATTATGAAATCAGTGGAAGGGACCATGATTTCAGGATGCCTTCCCGAAGGCAGTTACGAACGCATTTCTCAAGATACCTGGGAAAAATGGCACGCATGGCAGAAACGCCTTTCCTCAATGGGCGGGAAGTCGGATTTCATCCTCTGTTTCCGTCTTGAAACCGCATTGCCTGAGTCCCCTGACGACTGGAGCATAGAGTGGCTGGCGGCCTCAAGGAAAGACCCTTCGTTACAGGTGTCCCTTGAGGAATACTGGGGCATGAAAGAGAAAGAGCGAAAGGCCTTTATCCACCAGTTCGGCGATGATTTTGAGCAGTCCCTTTTATTGCAGTTCGGCCATGCAGGACGGATTTATGCCGGGGTGTGGGACGGTCTCAGAAATCAGCATCCCGCCCGCCTTCACCTCACCA
>JAYEFH010000253.1:0-2354 GCA_034658555.1 Thermodesulfobacteriota bacterium
AGGCCCTACCTGCTTTCAGTGGCCCGTTTTTTGGGAAGGCTCGGTCTTTCTCCCAACATGGTCAGCATTATCGGGCTTATTGCCTATGGAGCAGGCGGCCTGGTGCTTGGCATAGGTCATCCGGCGGCTGCCGGTTGGATGCTTGCCGTATTCGGACCACTGGATGCTGTTGACGGAATGCTTGCCAGGGAACAGGGACGGGTCAGTCCATTCGGCGCCTTTCTTGACTCAACAGTGGACAGGTATGCTGAATTCTTTCTCTTTCTGGGACTGATGGCCTATCTGATGCTGCACAGGCAGGGCGGGTTGGTCGAAGCGGCCCTTGTTCTTTCTGCAATGACCGGGTCTCTCCTTGTCAGCTACACAAGGGCAAGGGCTGAGGCCCTTGGTTTTAGCTGTAAGGTGGGAATGCTTACCAGGTTTGAACGTATATTCATCCTTGCTGTAGGCCTTATCTTCGGATGGATTTATCCGGTTCTGGTAATTATTGCGGTTTTTACCCACATAACCGCCCTTCATCGCATCTTTCATGTATACAAACAATCAAGTGATTAAATCACCAAATCACCAAATCACCAAATCACCAAATAAAGGGGTCCTCTATATAGTAGGCACTCCTATTGGAAATCTTAAAGATATCAGTATGCGGGCAAAAGAGGTCCTTGGTGAGGTTTCTCTTGTTGCTGCGGAAGATACAAGGGGTACCAGAAAGCTACTCACTTATATGGGCATCAAGACCGGCCTCTTGAGCTGCCACAAGCACAATGAAAGGACCAGCGCCAAAAAAGTCATCACCTTGCTTGCAGAAGGGAAGGACGTGGCTATGGTATCAGATGCCGGTACCCCTGCACTCTCAGATCCGGGTGCAGGCCTGGTAAAACTCGTCAGAGAGGCCGGCTTCAGCATAGTCCCGGTACCAGGGGCATCTGCTATTGTTGCGGCCCTGAGCGTTGCGGCCATGCCGGCGGACTCATTTTTTTTCGCCGGCTTTCTTCCAAGCAAGCGGGCTGAAAGACGCAAGACCCTTGAGAAACTGGTGGAAATCCCTCACACAATCGTATTCTTCGAGGCACCCCATCGCCTGCTTGATGCCCTGAAAGATATCCTGGACGTTTTAGGGGATAGGCAGATGGTAATGACCAGGGAGCTTACAAAGATGCATGAGACTGTGATATCCGGCTCAGTATCAGGTATTATTAAGCAGCTTTCAAAGGGACGTGTGAGAGGTGAGATTACCCTGGTGATAGAAGGGGCAGAGGAGATAAGACACGGGAGATCCTGCTCGGATCCGGAGGCAGTAGAAAAGGCGCTTCAGCACCTGATTTCAGAAAAGAGCTTGTCAATCAGGGATAGTGTGGATCTTCTGGTCCGGCTTACCGGCATGACTAAGAGCCAGGTATATCCGCTTGCCCTGGAGATCAAACAGAAAGAAAGTATGGAAAATTATATGAATCTTCCCAATCATCAAATCACTAAATCACTAAATTCAAAAATTACCAAATTCAAAAATTACCAAATCAAAGTGTTTGCCATAATCCCGGCACGTTTTGGCTCATCCAGATTTCCGGGGAAGCCCCTTGCAAAGATTCAGGGCAGCCCCATGATTCTCCATGTGTACCAGAGGGCACTGGAGGTCCCCGGCATTGACCAGGTAGTAGTGGCAACGGATGATTCGAGGATTGCAGAGTGCGTGGAAACAGCCGGTGGAACGGTTTTTATGACAGACCCAGGCCATCCTTCCGGGACAGACCGGATTGCAGAGGTGGCAAGGCTTCTTGAACTTTTAGACAATGATGTCGTGGTTAATATCCAGGGAGACCAGCCCCTGCTTGATTCGCGACCAGTGGTTGAAATTATAAAAATGCTCCTTGATGTGCCTGATTTCGCAATGACAACTCCTGCATGTCCTCTTGAGGCCCGGGAGGCCCTGAATCCAAACAGGGTTAAGGTGGTCGTGGACAATAACCAAAAGGCCCTCTACTTCTCCAGGGCCATGATTCCATACTACAGAGATGCTGATACAGTGGGAGATCTGCCCAAAGGATCAGGCCATGACTATCTCAGGCACCTGGGCCTATATGCCTATAGGCAGAATTTTCTTCAGACCTTTGTTACTCTCCCTCCGGGGAAACTTGAACAGATAGAACGACTGGAACAGCTCAGGGCCCTTGAAAATGGCTATTCGATCGGAGTTGTGAGGGTGGAAGAGGCACCGCTGGAAGTAGACACACCGGAGGACCTGGATGCGGTTCGTTCAGCCCTTGCCGGGCAGTGAGGAGCACTATCTCATAACCGCTGTGGCTTTCGGTTGTAGTTTTATCGGAAAGGCCATTGGCAACGCGAGACGAAAAGTG
>JAYEFH010000254.1:0-2326 GCA_034658555.1 Thermodesulfobacteriota bacterium
CTTTTGTTATCGTTCATTTAAATTTGTCCTCGAATAATCATGCCGAATAACTATAGCACAGTCTCTGCTTGCTTCATTGAGCACGTTTACGAGCCTAACTATAACTTGTTGATATCACAGGATATCATTATTTGACAGCATAGTGCAAAGTGATTTTCAAAGAAAAAAGCTTCATTTTTACGTCCTGCAACTTATTGATTTCATAGTATTATTTTAATTGCCCGGACTTATTGAGAAGTTACGAAAATTATTTCTATCTTGTTGAAATTATTGGCCATCCCAACGGTTGGGCGTAAACCGCACAGTCCCATTTTTTAGAAGATGTCGGCAAAAGCCACAAGTGCGTTCTTATTGTACCAGCACAATATATGTTGCTTATTGAACCTTGGACTACTTTTACCGAAAGAAAGCGGCATATATCCTCAATAAAATTGTTCTGTTCAGGCAAAAGCTGAAATCTAATTTGTGATATCTTTGGCAACACCCCACCTACCCAAGGACTCACCTTTTTGGTTTTTTAAAGGAATAAAATCGCTCCCTAGATCACTCCTGTCCCTATGCAATTGGAGCCTAATTTCACTCTCATAACCATCCTGGAAAATTATCATAATATTAGCAACGACAATATCACCATTGCGAACTGCCTTAACTACCTTAAATTGAGCACCATCATAGAATTTTCTTAGGAAATCCGGATACTCTCTATTTTGCTCCAGAAGCACCCGATTTCTTTGAAGCATTTCTCCTGAAATGTAATTCTTTATCTTTCCTACTTTACCATTCTTCATTGCCGAAAAAAGGGGATGGAATGCTTCATTTGTCTGAACAGGTTCCAGATATTCGGGACTAATCATCATCAGTCCATCCTTTGCTTGTGAGGGGCAACATGTGACAAATACAAGCAATATACCCAATAAGATTGTTTTCCTCATGATTTATATCCTCTATTGTGTCAATATAATGCCTCAAACCATTGCTCTGCCATGGAATGGTACCCCTGTCCGTTTGGATGGAGGTTGTCAGCGTATTCGATTTCGTAGCGATAACTTCCGGTTGCAGGATCGTAATAGTTGAAATAGCTATAGAAATCGGGTGGGGTGATATCTATTTGATTCGATAAATCGTTTACCAATTCATTTACAACCTCATTATACTCTTTGATCAGCACACTTCTCTGGCCTATATCCGGATCTGGGTATGGTTCGCTATCATAACCATTCCCTAAAGCGATCGGTGCTTTTGCTAAACAGGTTTCTCTACTATCGACATTAATTGCATTAATAATTTGCTGCATGTTGTCTTTAAAGCTGCCTGGATATCCACCCTCCCCGGGTTCCAGACCCAACCCGCTAGGAACAGGAAGCCATGGCCGTGCATCGTTCGTTCCATACTGGACAAGGAATCGCTGGGCATCAGGATGCTTTTCAAGTAACGTGTGAATGGAGGATGCTCCATCAAAAGAAACAGTCCCTCCGACTCCTTCGTTTATAATATTGTGTGGGTAGCTCAGGGCGGCAGTGAGCAAGTTGTTTAATATCGGCTCGTAACCTCCTCCACTGTTTCTTCCGTCGCTGGAGACATCATCAGAGGCGTTGTCATCTCCATACCCTTCTGTAATACTGTCTCCCATTGCCACATAGTAGTCTCCAATGCCTACATTCCATACCTGGTAATGCGTCCAGGTTCCGGTTACCTCATTGCTATATTCATCTATTACAACAGCCTCTACAGTATGTTCTGACAAGCTGACGCCTTCAAAGGTGGTTTCGTATGGAGGCCAGTAATCTTCTATACCCTGGAGCCCCCCATCCAATAATATTTTTACACCTTGTCCAGGAGCAAGACAGGCATCTACCAGCACATAGATATCAGGCGACGCCTGTAAATGGTTACTATCCGGTTCAAGAATAACAACGGACGGAACTACACATTGTCCCAGTAAACTTAATTCAGCTACTGTGGTCCATGGATTACCATTGACTTCGCTCAGGGCTCGAAGCCGGATAAATTGACCGGTTAAAGGAGAAAAAGTAACTTCCTTCTCAGAAGCATCGTTCGCAAACGTGCCCGTGGCTACCGCAGTCCCCCAGTCAGATCCATCCGTGCTTATGTAAAACTCGTATTGAGCTATCCGACCATTCACACCTCCATCCTGTCGAGGTAAATACCTGAATCCATCTATATTATATATCCCACCAAGATCAAGCTGGATTTCGTGCGGATGAGGAGGATCAGAAGCATACCACTCCGTATGCCACATTGTGTTGACATCTCCATCAAATGAATTAACCGCAGCTCCATCCTCTCCGACCAGCTCCTCACTGTC
>JAYEFH010000255.1:0-31416 GCA_034658555.1 Thermodesulfobacteriota bacterium
AAATACCTCAATAGAGGCCTCCGGTATAGGGGCTTTAATCATCAGAGGGGTTTGGACCTCAAGAAATCCCTGCCCGGACAGAAAAGACCTGATGGCTTTTATAATTCCGCCCCGGGTTGTCAACATCTTATGTCTGAAAGTGATTTCACCGGCCTTGTGGATATTGTTGCTAGAGTGAGAGTACTTGTTAATAGCAAGTCCTATTTTTTTGCCCGTTCCACATATTCCCCTGTGCGGGTGTCAATCTTCAGGATTTCACCTTGCTTTATAAAAAGGGGTACCTGGATCTCGTGGCCTGTTTCAAGGGTTACAGGCTTTGTGGCGCCGGTGGCAGTGTCTCCCCGAACTCCAGGAGCAGATTCTGTTACCTCAAGTTCAACAAAAGTCGGCAGAGTGATGTCAATAGGAGTGTCCTGGAAGAAGAGGATGTCAACCTCCATGTTATCCAGTAGGAAACTTTTTGCTTCCTCAACCTGGTTATTTGTCAGAGTTACCTGATCGTAGGTATTTGTGTTCATAAAGTGAAAGCCTTCGTTGTCCCTGTAGAGATATTGCATATGCACTTCGTCAAGGTTGGCCGGTTCGAATTTATCTCCTGAGCGGTAAGTACGATCCACAGTGTAACCGGTCACCATATTTTTGAGCTTGCATTTATAAAGGGCCTGCCCCTTTCCCGGCTTGGAAAACTGGAAATCAGTGATGATATAAGGTTCCCCGTCGATAGCTATTTTTAGTCCTTTCCTTAGGTCTGACGAGTCATACACTTCAATTTTCTCCTTGATATATGATTTAGGAATTTCTATCAATAATCTATAATTTCTTTGAGTTCAAGCACAGTCCTTGCTACAGAGATGATTGAATAATCACCACATCCCCTTCAACAATATAGGTACAAGGGAACCACAGAGGAAAAAATGGAAGCCCAAGCAGCATATCCACAGTGCTGAATTCACTTTTTATGGATATATTTATTATCCCATTACCCCCGTATTCATCCATCTGTTCCTTAAAGACCTTTTTCAGGGGTGGCTGCTTCCAGGTCATAAGTCCGAAAAATCCGAAGTGGGCTTTCATACTATCCTGGAAGTGCTTTACCTCCAGAATTCTCACTGAGGCAGGGTCATTGAGGCACAGAGGAGGGCCTATGTCCATAAGGTCCAAATGGACTGAGGCGCATCCGCATAACAAAAAGACACAGAGCAAGCTCGAAACGGTTTTTTTAAAAACGGACTGAAAATTCATCATACCTTCCTCTTGGTGTCTCTTCATAGAATTCAACTTTGTTTACCCTTGAGTAGGCAGGTCCTTCATGGCACCAGTTTATCAACTCATTTACAGCCCATGCAGGTCCTTCAGCCACGAGTTCTACCCTGCCGCAGGGAAGATTCTTTACCCATCCCTTGAGTCCTAAGCGCTTAGCTTCAGCCCTTGTATTTGCTCTGAAAAATACTCCTTGAACCTGTCCGCTTACGAATGCATGTACACGTTTTGTTGGCTGTTCCGTCATGGTAGGCTCTCCAAAACCAATTAGATTATTGGTAACCGTCAGCAGCTATTTCTATTTCTTCATCTTTTTAGTAGTTTATTTTTTCATATTCGATGTTCGATGTTCATTAGTTTATCCAGAGGCTTCCCTTTCGTGTTTTCGTCCTTTCGTGATAATCCTTTTCTTTTTCGTGTGTTGCACAATCTGACGTATAACCGCATAACACAATGCTCAGATTAGCCTCTTTCACCCACTAGGTAAAACATAACATTCGTCCTTATTGACGCATTATCATTTTACTAACAGCCAGTTAGGGATCTTCAACCGGGAACCGTGAACGTTGAACCGCTCAACCCAGGTCTAAGTTATCTTGATAACTGTAAGGAATTTCCAATCCCTCCTTTTCTGTGATGTTTATTCCGGGTACTTATAAATGTTCAGACCCATATGAATGCCTTCTGCTACTTCTTTGTTGCCTCCAGTTGTAGCGATGATGATCGTTTTTCCTGACTTTGAACGTCCAAACTCTTTTGACATGTCAACTTTAATAGTAAGTGTATGGTCTTTTTGGGTGATTTCGATATTTTTCATGATATGTTCTCCTCCTGTTTTGGTTAACGTAACTCTATTAAACATATTCTGCAAAATAGTCACCAGTCTGAGGCTGTTCGAAGCCATTGTAAGGCTGTTTTAAGATTCTTTAAGGTGCTGTTAAGGCTTAACTCCATCGCGAACTTTGCGCTTTGAGCGAAGAGGGCGGTGAAAAAATACTCCCAAAAACAACGGAGGCCAAGATGCCCCGCTATTTCAGTGAAAACTCATTTGAAATCTTTTTCGCCAAAGACCTCGGCTTGATATACCTCTACGTTGGTCGCTGGGTTTTTCCAGGCAGTTGCCGGCATGCCGCCTTTTAGGCACAGATGTTCCAGGAACAGTCCCTTGTCCGGCAATTGCTCCCAGACCTGGGGAAGGAAAGTCGAGCTGTGCATCCCACGAGACAGAATCACTCCATGAACATTAGGTCGAAGCTGACGCTTCAGATCGTCTCCATCCTTGAAAACAAGTCTCTCCGGTACTGACAGGACGCTTACCTCAATATCTACCTCAGACAGCTCCTTTGAACTCAATCGAGGGAACCTCGGATCTTTGAAAGCTGCGTTTTGGGCGTTTCTTTCCACGCATTCAACAAGGGGACATACAGGCTCTATGGTTCCGACGCATCCCCGGAGTTGCCCATGTTTATGTAATGTGACAAAGCAGCCCCTGTTTCCCTTCAAAATGGGAGGGAGACCCGGCCTTTCCACCTTGACGCCATCCACAAGCTTTGCCTCAATGACAGAGCGTGCAAGCCTTAGAAGGCCCTTTTTATCCTGGATAGATATGGATTCCTTCATATTTTTTGACTCCTCCTTTTTATCTTGAGAGTCTAAAGTTTTTTGCTTCTAAGCTGCCATGGGCAACTTGATATTTCAGGTCACTTTGGTTTTCATTGGCAATGATTGGCCATACACTTGTCCGAAAATGACAAAAGAAAGCGCCAATTACGTGCTTTACCATTTTAAAATTAACCTCAATCCTGAAGCGATAACTATAGTCTGTAATAATGTCTGGGGGCAATAGAGTCAAATCAGAGTACATGAGAATAAAAGTTTCACTGCCGTCGATAACGAGAACAAATCGTACCTTCTCCTTTATTGGCTTCCATAGCAGGTCGAGGCAAAGAAAATTTGAGGATATTAGGGCACTGCACCTGGCCCGAGAGGTATTGCAATCATCAATAGAAAGGCAGGATTACTGAGGCATTCCTAATGAAAGAATTAAGGCGTCCTCTTTGTTGTCCGGATAGTACCCTTTCCTGGTACCTGTTTGAATAAAACCAAGTCCGGTGTACAGGGCAAGGGCCGCGGTGTTTGATCTCCGCACCTCCAGATACGCCTGTTCTATGCCCATCTCTATACAATTTTGCAACACAAGCCCGAGAAGAAGTTTGCCCAAGCCTTTGAGCCTGTGCGTCGGATGAACAGCCAGTTTGAGGATTTCCATTTCGTCGGCTACATTAAAAAAGGACATATATGCAACCAGTTCGTCCCTTTTTTTTAGCCCAAAGATATAATACTGCTTTTGCTTAAGACACAACCAGAATTGTTGTTCCGTCCATACGTGAGGAAAACAGATTGTTTCAAGATCAACCAAATCGTCAAGATCGCAAAGGCCCAATCTGCTGAATTCATAGGAAAAGTCACTCATAGGATATAGTAGATTTTACAGCCACCTAAGCCGCCATAAATAAATGAATTCAGGTGTGCAATTCATATTGATGAGTCAAAAAACGCCGGTAATAGGCCAAGAGCAGACAGGTCATCGGCAAGGCGATGATCAGCCCGAAAAATCCTAATAATTTGCCCCATATGGATAGGGATAATAGAATTATGGCCGGGCTAAAGCCTGTCACCCTGCCCATGATCTTGGGTACCAATACAGTATCCTGGATTGTCTGAATTACTACAAAGACTGAGCAGGTCAATCCAAAAGTTACCCAAAAACTGCTCCCTGTTTCCACCGCATGAACAAGGGCCAGCAAAAAAGCAGGAATAAGGCCGATAATCTGCAGATAGGGGACCATATTCAGGATCCCGATTAGCAGGCCCAGCAAGATACCCATCGGCAGGTCGATGAGCCAAAAGCCCACAACGAACAATATCCCGACGATAGAGGCCACTTCAGCCTGTGCTCGGAAATACCGGTTCATGGCCAATTGAAAATCGTTAACAAAGGCCATGGTAGCTTCCTGGTAAGCAGGCGGGAGCATGTTCTTCCATCCTTGCTTGACTTTCTCGTAATCCAGAAGCAAAAAAATTAAATAAAGACCGATCACAGCCAATCCGACCAAGCCCATGATAAAACTTGCCGTGCCGGTCAAGAGTCCCCATGCTCCGGGTAAAACTTTGCGAGCAACGGATTCGCTAATTTTCCAGAAATTATCAGTCTTGAAAAAATCCCGGACCTCGTTTGACACCACAAAATCTTTGATCGCCTTCCATATATGAGGCGGCAGGCGTTGAGCAGCCTGTTCAGCCAAGCCGGAATCGTTGACAAATTCAGTTAAAATCCTGCTCATGTTCGATATATCGGCTACGATCATGGGGATAAGCAACCAAGCCAAAATCGCCACAAAAGCCAATACGGCAAACAGACTGATAAACACAGCAAAAACACGGTTAGGGATTTTTCTTTGGACCAGAAGAACAAGCGGATTAATCAAGTAAGCTAAAAGCAGGGCAACAGCAAAGGGGATCAAGACTGCGCTCAGGTATCCCAAAAGCCAAATCAGTCCCCATAATAATCCGGCAGCTATGCCGATTCGCACAATTCGGTCAAGTGTATAAGGTTTGTTATCGAGAATCACTGTGCTTTCTCATACATTAGCAGTGCTTAAAGTGAACTAAAATTTGAAGTGCCTAAAGTTAAGGTATCGCTTCGCTCCATCTATTTATATTAACCGCGCCGAAAGCGCGCACCACAACTTTAGGCACTTTAAACTCAGTTAACGAGAATATTTGTTAAGGTACTAACAGCTAATGGCTAACATCTAATCGCTCAAGGTAAAAACCACTTGTTCAAAATGTCGACGATTTGAAGAGCTTGTTTCTTGCTTGTGATATTGAACTTGCTCTGTTGCCTGAACTCATTGCCGGTTTTTTTGTACCGGCGGATCGTGACTTTTGGGTCCCCGAACTGGTCGGTCTTGCGATCTATATCCTGGTACTTAAACATGATGGTGGTCCAACTCCCCCTGGTCAGGATCATCTTGTCGAGTTCTTTTACCAACTGTTTTCCCGATTCATCTTCATAATTTATCGTAATGTCATCTATTTTTTCAGCCATAATTTCCTCTACATTTTTTTTGATTCAAATTTATATTAATGTAAGAATTGTGAGGGATTATAATCAAAAGAATACATCCAATTCCTCAATTCGCAATTCCTCAATTATGATCCGTATTTGTGTTATCGGTAACTATGCTGTTACTTGAAACTTTTATACTTGAATGATCTGACCATATCTAAAGTACAGCATATTGTGCAACGCGCAATAAATAGAAACTATAACTAGACACAAGCAATAAGGTAAGTAACCGCCGTGGACCGTTTGTCACTGCCGAAGACTCAAGGACTCCTCTCACGTCTTCTGCTTCAACTGGATATTGATGTTTGTCCTTTTGGAGTTGTCCCACTTGGAACATATGACCGGTTTATCTTTGATAACACAGAGAAGACACGCATTACAGCAACTACAGAACAGGATATCTCTTTCTCTTCCATCGAACACCTTGTTTGGCCAGAGAGGGTCTGCAAACAAGGTCCGGGCAAGCCCGATCAGGTCAGCTTTGTTATCTCTGAGCATTTCTTCAGCAAAGCAGGGCCTGATAATCCTCCCGGCGGTGATAATAGGTGTTGAGTAAACAGCGGCTTTTATCTCTGCGGCCAAATTACCCACATAACCTTCCTTTCTGGTTTGATTCATAACATTGCGCATAATAAATGATTCATGGGAGCCGGCCGTTACTGAGATGTAAGCGATTCCCAATTTTTCCAATTTGTTGGCAAAGATCTTGGTTTCTCCGACATGGAGTCCCTCTGCAAGCAGTTCATCTGCCAAGAAACGATATCCTATTGGGAAGTCTTTCCCAACAAACTCCCTGACTGTTTCAACCACTTCCAGAGGAAACCTCATTCTGTTTTCCAGGCTTCCGCCATAGCCATCCGACCGTCTATTCAATCTCGGAGAAAGGAACTGCAAAAGAAGATATCCGGTTGCCCCGTGAATTTCCACCATATCAAAGCCTGCTTTCTTGGCCCGCAGAGCCGCTTGGCCATAGCATTCCTTGATAAATCGGATTTGTTCCAAAGTCATACCCTGACGGCACCGCAGCAATGCCCCCCAAAATCTTTTTGCAAATTGCATGTAATACCGATCCGACAATGCCATCCGAATACTCTCCAAAATATTCAGTTCATTCGGCAACTGCGTTGTTACCGCAGAAGGAGCCAATGGCCTATTAACTTTCGCCCACCGCCCCGCATGGTTTATCTGCAGGCAAGCAACAGCCCCTGAAGACTTAATCACTTTTGCCAACTTGGCCAGTCCTGGGATAAAACGGTCTTGATCGACTCTAAGGACCCTCGATGCCATAACACCGGATATATCAACAACCGCATTGGCTATAACAATCATACTTACGCCGCCAAGGGCTATCTCGCGATAAGAATCAATGAGCGTCCGGCTTACGGTCCCGTCTTGGTGAGCGTAGCCCCGGAACATCGGTGCCATGGTCAGGCGATTTTTAAGCATCAGGTTCGATATCCGAAAAGGAGTAAAAAGGAGAGGATATTTTTCAGCTCCGGTGGCCCCCTTCTCAGATTTAATTTCCAAGGCGGAAATATATGTTTTAATAATATGTTTGGCTTTGGGAGGAAATTCCGTGAATATGACTCCGACTCGATAGAAGATCAAGTGCAATGGCTGAGCCCACACGACCCTGGCTTTTACTTCTACAGGCTTTCGCTGAGAGTCGTGGATATTGAACATGAGGTACAAATGGAGTCCTGATCTGAAAGGATAATCGACCTCAAAGCACATACCTCCGAGGCTCAGATCCTGTATCGTCGCATAGAAAGTGGAGCCAAGGACAACACCTTTAATGTGACCATAGAAATCTTTCCTTATATGTCTTCTTTTTTCTCTTCCGCCACTAGCAGGACTCATTGATTTTGCTCCTTTCTGTACATCGAGACCCTAATGTCCAAATATATTATCTTAATCACTACAGTCCTTGCTCATATTATCCGATAACAAAAGAATAGATATCATTACTCTGCATGAACAAGCCAAATGATTTCGGCTGAGAGGACCCTTGAAAATCTACAAAAATTCCAAAAGTTTTTCCACCACTACCGCCGGTTATCTTCCGGTTCTCAGCAAGTACGGCGTGCTGGTAGCAGAAGATGTTGCACAGGAGAGAGAGCTGCTGGTCGCCCATCTCTCCCAATGGGGGCTGAATATCACCGGTGCTGTGGATGGCAGAGAAGCTCTGTCTATCTTAACAAGGGACGATACAATCCGTCTTCTCATCACTGATTTGCATATGCCTGAGCTTGGTGGCCTGGAACTTTTACAAGAGGTAAAAAATTTGGCAAGGCCAAAGCTGTATTCTATTGTCCTCAGCGGAATCAAAGACAGGCAGACCCTGATCAATGCACTGCAAGCCGGGGCTACTGATTACATGGTCAAGCCCTGCCATCCTGAACAGATATTTGCCAGATTGGCAGTGCTTGATCAGGTCATGGCACTTGAGGAAAAATACCAGGTACTGATCAAGGACCTGTTCGATGTAATGGGAGAGATGCTGGGCAGTCGTGATCCCTATAGTTGGGAACACAGTATGAGGGTCGCTGCCATATCCAGAAGAATAGGTCTTCTTCAAGGGCTGTCATCAGAAGAACTGGAAGTCTTGGAGATGGGTTGTCTCATCCATGACATCGGAAAAATTGCAATACCGGACGACGTACTCTTAAAACCCGGCCGCTTTAACAATATCGACAGACAAATAATGAATATGCATCCAACCATTGGGGCAAAGTATCTTGCTTTCCGTTATCCTGATGACAGAGTGACCGAGATAATCCTTTATCACCATGAACGGCTGGACGGAAGCGGCTATCCAGAAGGCATAAAAGGGGATGAGATAAGCCCCATGGTAAGAATAGTGTCAGTGGCAGACATATATGAAGCCTTGATCGCTAAACGGCCGTATAAGTCCTCGATACTCAGCACTCAGGCCATAGAAATATTGAAAGACGAAGCTCGAAAAGGACGACTTGACCAAAATGTCGTAGAAGCCCTGGAGAAGGTCGTATATGACTGGAGCCCCCTGGCTATACAGAGGCATTCATGCAGTGACATAGATGAGCTTGAGCTCTTTAGGCGAATTACCTATTTCAAGGAACCTATGTGTAGCTTTTATAACTACCGTTATCTATTAGCATTGGACAAAATTACTGCTCTTAGTATAGATAGACCCGAGTATTTTATGATCTTTATCAACTTCAAAAACTTGAAGCGAATAGACCGAAAATGGGGCTATCTCAGGACAGACCAGATATTGGATGAAATCGGGGAAAATATACAGCAATCCATGAACGACTTCTCTCTGTCAAACAGTGAAATAAATGGCGAGGCCCTGCTTTTTCGAAGGGCATCGGATTACTTAATGTTTGCAAACTACCCGCTTGATTCCATACAGCAGTTGTCAGACCTAATTCAAGATCAGTTAGATATATGCAAGAATCAGTGGGAGCTTGAGGCAAGTTTTCTGCTTAAGACTTTCCCATCCACCTGTTCTTTGGAAAATGCCTTAAATCAGCTCCTGGGGACTGACGATAGAGGCATCTAATGACAGACCATACCCAACAGACCAAAAAAGGTGAATACTATCTATCTGAACAAATCACTGAAGTCGTACGTAATACACTTAAAAATTTAGTCCAAAAAAAATTGCTGCCCTTACCTGACATATATTCAACTGAATTCTGGCATGTTGTACATGAGAATGGTTACGACGAGATCATACTCAAAATGACCAAGCCTCCTGCAGTCCCCAGCCAAATACTGGAGGGATTTCTGGAACAAACGGATCAAATCTTAGATGGTGGCAAGGACACGGTCAAATCCTTTAAGTCAGATGCAAGGAAACAAGTGGACAGCATAACTGCCAGCCTGAAATCACTTGAACAGAAAGTTCAACATGATCAAGAATTAAAAAGGGAAATCGAGCAACTCCAAGAGTACAACAGAGCCCTTTCATTGTACATTGCACAAACGGAAAAGAAACTTATGGAACAGGCCGATTTTATTAATGGTCTTCAAAAAAAGTTGAGCATAGATCACCTTACCGGTCTTAATAACCGCCAGGCATTGGGAATAAATCTGAAAAAAGAGATGGCCAAGGCCAGGAGATATCAGTTTCCCCTGTCGGTCATAATGATTGACCTTGACCGCTTCAGGGAAGTAAACGACTCTTATGGATACCAAATCGGAAACAACGTGTTACAAAAATTAGCTGACATCCTTCGTAATGCTGTGAGAGAGGTTGATGGGATATACAGGTATGGTGGTGAAAATTTTGTCATCCTGACACCTCATACTAACTGCCGAGATGGAATAGCTCTGGCTGAACGTCTCAGAAAACGAGTAGCCAGACACGTATTTGCCGTAAAACAAAAGGGGCATCGCCTAACAGTCAAGGCATCCTTGGGAGTCACGGAACTGAACCTGGAAGACACTGTGGACTCTTTGCTTATTCGCACAGATAAGGCACTTCACAAAGCCAAGACTTCTGGAAGGAACAGAGTTGTCGGTTTGTGTAGTGAGAATTCCCAATCAAATAACACGTAAGCGTTCACAGGGCACAGCATCTGCTTTGTTGTCGGGTACAGGGAGTACGTCTGCGTACCCGTACGCCTCGCATCTGCAGCACCCTGTAAACGCTTACAGTTCGGTGGATTGCGGTAAAACGGGCATTGTAATCCCGTAAACGGTTACGCAAAATTCAAGATTTTGCAAGCGCCTCTGCTACTTGACGTTCCACTCCTACCATAGTAGCTAAAGCCTCACCCATTTCGTAAGCGTTCACACTCCCTGGCAGTCGACAGGCTTTTGCAGAGTTTCAACTGCGGACAAGGTTGCACCAAAATGCGTATTCTCAACGGATTGTGCTTTGAAATCCGAAAAAGGCTGTTGGCTGTCAGGGGGAGAAGTAAATGATTACCCCCATTTCTATGGACTCTATAGACTAAAAAACATTTTGTGAAAACCAAAAAATTGCAAGTAGGATTGAAATGGCAATCGTATTACCCTTTCGTGGAATAAGATACAATACTGATCAAGCCGGGGATATGGCCCAACTGGTGGCTCCGCCCTATGATGTAGTTGATGATGAAAAACGAGATAGCCTTGTATCAAGAAATCACAACAACATCTTTTCCCTTGAATTGTCCAAGCCTGATTTCAGCAGGATGCATAGTGTAGACAAATACACCTGCGCAAAAAAGAAATTTAAAGATTGGTTATCCAAAAAAATCTTGGAGCAAAAAGATGAGCTTGCTATCTATCCCTATGATATCAGTTTTTCGACTACGGGTGGCAATTCATGCAGAAAAGGATTTGTGGCATTGGTGCGCATAGAGAACTGGGATAGTCGAATTGTGCGCCCCCATGAACGGACCTTCGACAGGGTGACGGAAGATAGATTTCGTCTGCTGCAAGCTACAGAGGCCCAGTTCAGCCAAGTTTTCATTCTCTATCGCCACAGCCCGGATGCTGCCCGTATCTTAGCCGAGTCCGAAATAAAAGAGATTTATACCGTAAAAGACGAGGCTGGGAATACCCATAAGTTATGGAAGATAACTGACGTGGACAGGCTGAAATCTCTTCATGAGTGTCTGCTGGAAACTGTTCTGTATATAGCTGACGGTCACCACCGCTACACCACTGCCATTAAATACCGAAACGAGATGCAAAAGGTTTATGGAAAAGATCCATCAAAGTCTTATAACTATCTGATGGTTTATCTCGTAGACGCTGAAGACCCCGGCCTTTCAGTCCTTCCTGTTCACAGGGTTGTAACCCTACAGGAGGCATTGGATATGGAACTCATAGAAGCCACAGCGTCTCAGGTGTTCGATGTTGAAACAATCTCTCATACGAAAGATCCGGAACCAGAGCAACTATGCGCCAATTTGATTCAATGTCTTGATGAAAAACCGCAGAGACGAGGGATCGGAATGGTTTTTGGAAAAAGAAAAACAGCACAAATCTGGTGGCAGAAAGCAACAGATCAAAACAGGCTATTATCGCACTTAGACCCTGCTCTGTCGGAACTCGATGTAATCCTGCTGGAAGAGGCCGTTATTAAAGGAGTCTTTAAAATTAATCCTCAGAGCCTGGAGGCGGGAGAGACTATAAAGTTCACAATAGATGCACCAAGCGCCGTTAAAGCATTAGATGAAAACGATGTACTCTTTATCCTGCGACCAACACCGGTTAATCAGGTCCTGGATGTGGCTGATACAGGACTTATCATGCCCCACAAATCAACCTATTTTACTCCAAAGATCTTGACTGGCCTGGTAATCAACTCGGTGGACAAGAATAAATCGGTGTGGCTGGATCCTTAGCCAAGAAAAAACTTCAGACGCTCCCGGCGACTCGAGTGTCTCAACCTGTTCAGGGCCTTTTTCTCTATCTGACGAATGCGCTCGCGTGACACATTGAAGCGCTTGCCTATCTCCTCAAGGGTATATTCACTGTCCTCACCTATCCCGAAGCGGAGACGAATGATCTTTTCCTCCCTTGGACTGAGAGTGGCCAGGATGCCCTTAATCCGTTCTGTAAGTTCCCTCTCCCGCACCGTCTCGTAAGGAGAGACAATATCCATATTTTCAATAAAGTCTCCTAGGGTGCTGTCTTCATTTCCAACTGGTGTCTCCAAAGAGACCGGTTCCTTGGAGGCCTCCAGAATAGACAGGATTTTTTCCAGGGGCAGCCCTGTTCGCAGTGAAATCTCAGCAGGTGCAGGTTCCCGGCCAAGCTCCTTGAGGAGGGCATAAAAGGCCTTAAAAAACTGACTACGAAGTTCCAAAAAGTGTACAGGAAGGCGTATTGTGCGTGTCTTATCCAGAATGGCCCTGGTAATAGCCTGGCGTATCCACCAACTGGCGTATGTAGAAAACTTGTTGCCCTTTGTATAATCAAATCTGAAAACCGCTCGCATAAGACCGAGGTTACCCTCCTGAATAAGATCAGAAAGTGACAGGCCTTGATGCATATACCGTTTGGCAATGCTGACCACCAAACGGAGGTTGGCATTGATCATTTCATCTTTGGCTACTTCTATTCTTGCCCGATGCCCTTTGACGATAACATCGAGGGGTTTAACGCTGTCATCCTCGGGATAAATCTCCAAAACGCTGGCAACAGCACTTACCAAATAATTTAACTGCTGTTTTTTAGGCTTAAGGGTGGGATCACGACGCCTCCATGTGCGAATTTGCTCCCTCAGGGCCTCCATTGCAGGCAGATCCGATGGGTGATCCATGATAACCTTAATAATCCCATTAAAGCCATCTCTGATAGTACGGCTGAGATCCTGCTCCTTCTCAGGAATGAGAAGCTCATAGCTACCCATTTCTCGCAAATAGGTAGTAGTAATTTCCTCTGAGTCAGTATGACCTCCGGCATCAAGAACCACTGTAGGAATCTCAGATTTTGTTTTCTCAGAAGTAACCTCTGCTCCTTTTTCGATCACCCCTTTTTTTTCTGCAACCTCTTTTAACACCTTCTCCCTGGAAATAGTTATGAATTTTTGACTATCGATGACTTCGATATTATTAAGGCACAGCATTTCGAATATTTCTTCAAGCTTTTCGATGTCCTTTTCCTCATCAGGTATTATTTCATTCAATACCTGATAAGTAATCATACCTTCTTGACTCGCTTCAATCAGACGATCCAGATAACCATTGGATGACTGGTTCTTTTTCTTGAGGACTACTTTTACGGCCATAGTTTTATCCGGATAAAACTCTGTTAGTTATTGTTCATCATATGTCAAGCTAAGCCAAAATATGGCTGATAGGACCATGGCAAACAATTCTTTTATTTGACCCTTCTTGATCACAAGTCAAGAACGAAATATAAACGATTTTCTGACTAATTGCAAATATTAATCGGAGGTTCCCCTCTCGGCCTAATAATATCAGGCACTTAACTATGTTATAGTCATGTAACAGGCATAATGATTTCAAGTAGTTGTGAGTCCCTGGAGGAACTTCCGATTAATAAAAGAGGCCTTGATCATCGTTTCGGCCAATACGATGTTAAACCGCAGAATATCGAACAAGGAATTATGAATGTCGAAAGGATGACTTTAAAGTCCTTCATAATTCGAGATTCCTTGTTCGATATTCGACATTCAAATGTCAGTTAGAGTGGCCCAGACGATGATCAAGGCCATAAAAGAGTTTAGGTCCGACGACCTTGAATGTAAAGTGTTTAAAGTAAAAATTTTGGCCATACAAACAAAGTACCCACCTCCTGAATCTGACAGGCCGGAACCTAAAAGGTTTGAAGATAAAAAAAGATTCCGACTTTGGTGAGTCGACAGCTTGCATCCATGTCTTTTTCTGGTATTTATTAATTTCGGAATGACTTGATCTGCAAAGCCTGACTTCGTAAGACATTTTTGTTACGCAAGGCCGTCGACCGGCAAAAAATATAATTGGGAGTATATGTATATGGAGCGAACCCCATTCACAAAAGAGGGTTTTGAAAGACTTAAAAAAGAACTTGAGACCTTGGAAAAAGTAGAAAGATTTAAAGCAATCAAGGCTATCGCAGTAGCCAGAGCACACGGCGATTTATCTGAAAATGCCGAATATCATGCTGCAAAGGAACGACAGGGGCAGCTTGAAGCCCGTATCCAGTACCTTCATAGCAAACTCTCTGTAGCTGAAGTGATTGAAAGTGAAAACCAGGACTGTGACAGGGTTGTATTTGGAGTCAAGGTTAGACTGGAAAATATATATAGCGGAGATGAGGTTGTTTATAAGCTGGTAGGGCCGGACGAATCCGATGTACAAAAAGGAAACATTTCAGTTAAATCCCCTCTTGGCCAAGCACTGATAGGCAAATATGAAGGAGATGAGGTTGAAGTCCGCACACCGGCAGGGCTTAGAAATTATGAAATACTGGGAATTTTTGTCTGACGTAAGTTGAGCGATTAGCTGTTAGCTTAACAGTCCGTTTTTATGCAATATTTTTACCTAATCGCTTAACTTAGGTCCCTAAATATTTTCACTGGGCCATCCCATGGGCACGCATAGCACAGGACAGGGTAGAAGGCGAACTACTTTATCCACTGTGCCACCGAAAAAAATCTCGTCGATCTGTCCCTTTCCTGTACTCCCATAACCGCCCATTAAAATAAGGTCGGTCTGGAGTTCCCTTGCTTTTATAGCAATTTCCTGAAATGGGGAGCCATAAGATACTAGGGTATCTTTTATCAGACCATCACTGTCCCAATCATTCAAAAAATGGCGAAAGGTCTGTTTGGTCTGGTTCATAAGCCGTTCTTTCACATTCTCAATTGATTCCTTGGTGTAATCAGCGATTAGAGAGACATTACTTGAATCTATGACATGAATGAGCAATAATTCAGCCTTCCATGAAGAAGCCATTTTTTTCGCATACTTAAATGCGTTTACAGCACAATCTGAAAAATCTACAGGCACCAGCACTAAAGATATTTCCATTATTAATATACCTCCAAGTTTCCATTTACATTACAAGAAAAGACAACGGACAAAAGCCTTATTGCACAGACAAATTGGTCAGGATATGATCTTGAATCCATTTCTGATCCCACCACTCCATAGGGTTGACAAATACTCCGTGGACCATCATTCCGAAGTGTAAATGATCTCCGCCGGCAAGGCCGGTCATGCCGGTTATCCCTATCGTATCTCCACGTTCCACCTTATCACCTGCTGATACCTGAATCTCGCTGAGGTGGGAGTACATACTGAAAAGACCGAGGCCGTGATCCAGGATTACTGTATTTCCATAGATTCCAAGGTAGTCCGCAAACACGACAAGGCCGGCATTTCCTGCGGGGACCAAAGCGTGAGAAATTGAGGCATGGTCTGACCCCATATGATATGACCGACCGATTTCTTTATCCTTGTATAAGTAATGACGCTCGTCTCCAAAACCTGCCCTGCAGGCCGAATTGGGAAGGCAAACAAATCTTCCGTGCCAGAGGATTTCGGGGACGCTTTTCTTACAATAACTTTCAATTTCCTGATTATTGCGACGCCTTAATTCGCTGTTGACTTGGAGAAATACTTCCAGGGGAGAGCCTTTGAATTCGGGGTATCTGGCCATGAAGTCAGGCATTTTTTGATCAAGGAACCGGTCACTTATATTTATAGTATCTACCTTTGGAGGTTTAGGAAGGATACGATGGGGGAAGCCGACTCTGGCAACGTTGCCGGCTTGATCTGCCGCCTCGATGAGTACCTTCTTTGGCTTACTGACATTGAAAGGAACCGCCACCATGGCCACGTACATATCCTCTGCCCCTCCAGGTTTTGGATAACCCGGGAAAAACCTTTCGTCTATCCATATCCCTGTCTTGCTTGGTAACTCATTTATTTTATAAGATACAAGACCGACACCTCCTATCCTTATATTATGAACAGTACTTTTCACTGCTATCCTGGGTGGTGTTATGTCTATTGGGACTTCAGTCTCCCAAATCTGCTCATTGCCTTTGAGACCGTTTCGCCAGGACGAGTCCCTTGCGGTAATCCGGAGAAGGGCTTTACCCTCAGTCATGCCTAACTCGAACGGTTTGATGACCCAGAAAATTTTTTCGTCCTTTACCCCGGTTCCCCTCCACCATTCCTTTGTCTTGTAAATTTTAGGATCAAGTTCAAAAACCTTATCCCCTTGGCTCAAGACGGCGGAAATCAATCTTATTCCACTCCGGGCGTCTTTAACTTCAACCGTGAGCATGTACTCCCTCCCGATTGTTTCCGGGACTGAGACAACCTGTAGCTCTGGAGGATTTCCTTCCAAGAGAAAGTATCCAAGAAAGCATCCGGCAGCTATAAGGGCAGCCAGGATTATTAATGCAGTGTAACCCAAAAATTTGCCCATTTGTTCCTCCCTTGAAAATCTCCGACCTGAGCGGTTAGCCATTAGGGTTTAGCTTTGAAAAATCAAGGCATTACATTAATTAGAAATAACACCCAACGGGTGAAAGTTTGTAATAGCAGAACATCCTGTAATCATTACAGCTAATAGCTAACCGCTAAAGGCTGATCGCTCAAATTAGTTTCTATCTTAAGGCCATTAAACTCGTTCATGGCAGATTCAATACCCTTCTCCAGAAAACACACCAGCCCCTTTATACTGACATCAAGGATTTTATCTATTACTTGGACTTCTTCCGACAGGAAAGGTGATAAAACGTATTTGTCTATTGGCACAGGACTGAAAGGCCTTCCGATACCGATCTTCAGACGGGAGAAATCCTTGCTGCCAATAGACCTTATAATGGATCCAATCCCTTTATGGCCTCCAGGCCCACCCCCCTGCATAAATTTAAGACTCCCCAGAGACAAATCCAGATCGTCATGTACCACCAAGAGCCGGTCCAAAGAAATTTTGTAAAAGTTAAGGACTGAGGCTACGGCGTCACCACTCCTGTTCATGTAAGTAAAAGGTTTAAGCAGTATAGCAGGAATGCCCCTCATGGACCCTGATATACTCTCGTATGGGGGAAACTTCTTATGCGGGATAAAACCAAGGCCGAACTGAGGGGCCAGACGATCCAAAACTGCAAAGCCTACATTGTGGCGGGTATACTTATATTGATGACCGGGATTTCCAAGGCCCACCAAGAGAATCCTAGACAAGATCAGCCTTCACCTTCTATGCCTGAGATAATCCAAACCCCCTCGTCCAAGCACTGATCATGCCATTTACTCAGATTCCTCTTCTTTTTCAACCTCGCCTTCAGTCTCCTCTTCCTCTTCCTCTTCCTTCTCCTCTTCCTCTGCTCTTGAGGCCACGATAGTCATCAAAGTCGTCTCAGGATCATCCATTAAGCGGATTCCTTCATGATCCGTAATATCTGAAACATGAATAACATCACCAAGTTCAAGATCAGAAACATTGATTTGGATATTTCGCGGAATGGCCAAGGGAAGACAAGATATTTTGACTGTCCGCTGGATGATCTCCAAGACACCCATATCTGTTTCAACACCCTTAGCCTTACCCACTGCGATAATCGGCACGTCAACCTGCACCTCTTCGTCCATAAGGACTTCATAAAAGTCTATATGACGTATTTTGTCATCCAGCGGGTGCAATTGCAGATCCTTGATGAGGGCGGTATGACCACTGCTGTCTCCATTGCTCTTCAGGTTAAGAGTGAAAAGCAATGGCTCCCCACCTGCCGAACTCAGAAGCTTGTTGAACTCATGAGTATTCACAGAAAGCGATACAGTCTCGGCCTTTGGCCCGTACAGCACTCCCGGGGTCTGCCCTGCATGGCGGAGTTTGCGGGCCACCCCTTTCCCGGCCTCTGTGCGTGCCTGGATATCTATTGTTACATTTTTCATTGAAAAAACTCCTTTTTAAACAAATAATGAACTTACTGAATCTTCGTCATGTACGCGTCTTATAGCCTCTCCCAAAAGGGCGAATACAGACAGCACCTTAATTTTGTTAACTTTTTGAGCCTCTTCGCTGAGAGGAATCGTATCTGTAACAACTAAAGATTCAAGGACCGATTCCTTGATACGACTTATCGCAGGACCTGACAGCACAGGATGTGTAATACAACCATGGACCTCTTTGGCGCCATGTTCCTTGAGTGCCTGAGCCGCCCTGCAAAGGGTGCCGGCAGTATCTACCATATCATCCAGTATCACAGCCGTTTTTCCCTTTACATCTCCGATAATATACATGACTTGTGACTCGTTAGGCCGATCCCTGCGCTTGTCTATTATGGCCAGGCCGGCCCCGAATCTTTTGGCAAAGGCCCTGGTCCGCTCCACACCACCTGCGTCAGGAGATACCATCACTACTTCTTCTAAAAATTTTTTCCTGAGAGAATCGAGCAATACAGGGGCAGCAAAGAGGTGATCCACGGGAATACTGAAAAAACCCTGAATCTGCGGGGCATGGAGATCCAGGGCAAGGACCCTCCTGGCACCTGCTGTAGTTATAATATCTGCTACGAGCTTGGCTGAAATAGGGACCCTTGGGGCTACCTTCCGATCCTGTCTGGCATAACCATAATATGGCAATACTGCAGTAATTCTCCTGGCGGATGCCCTTCTCAAGGCATCCACCATTATGAGAAGCTCCATCATATTGTCATTTACAGGGGGACAAGTGGGCTGGACAACAAACACATCCGCCCCTCTCACATTTTCCCCTATCTCCACGTATACTTCACCGTCGCTGAAGGTTCGCACAGATGCCCTGCCAAGAGGCATGCTCAGGTAATCACATATTTCCTGAGCCAAGTCAGGATTAGCATTCCCCGTAAAGATTAGCATATTATTTATTGACATAGCCTAAACCATTTAGGGTTAGTGCCTGAAGCTCACTTTAGGCACTTCAAACTCAATTATCTTGTAATTTCCAATTCTTAACTCTTAATTAAATACTGGCTGGGGTGGGAGGACTCGAACCTCCGAATGCGGGCTCCAAAAACCCGTGTCTTACCACTTGACGACACCCCAACAGCCCTTTTTCAATTATAAACTTTCCACCAATAAAGTGTGAAGGCCCCTGTTGACTTCAATACTGGAAGCTGCCAGACGGCCTGCTTCCTGCGACAAAAAGGCCCCAAGGACCGTCGATCCGCTCCCTGACATCAAGGCCGCTTCGGCTCCAAATGTCACAAGATCGTCCTTGATCCGGCCTATTTCGGGATATCCGGCCATAACCACCTTCTCCAGGTCATTCAACCACATGGCGGCTTGAATGACCTTACCGGTGTCAAAAATAGTGTCCTGATCCTGCCCTGTCAATACGTAATTCTCATAAGCCCATCGAGTACTTATGCTAAAACCGGGATAGACCAAAACATACCATCCGTGCGGAACATTAATGACCTCAAGCTCCGTGCCTACCCCCCTTCCCACCGCAGCAGGCGCTTCAAGAAGGAAAAACGGCACATCCGACCCGAGACTACAGCCAAGCAAATGGAGAGATGCCGCATTTAAAGGAAAGCCGGTCAACTCATTCAGACCTTTTAGCACAGATGCCGCATCACTGCTGCCGCCACCAAGACCTCCACCTATAGGAATCCTCTTTTTTAAAAGGATTTTAACTACGAGATCCAGACCGACTTTTTCCAAAAACAGCTCGGCGGCCTGGTATGCCAGGTTGTCCGGGCCTGAGATCAACTCACTGTCAGGACATTCTAAATAAATCCCCTTTTTTTTACCCTGTTCCACAAACAGCTCAATTTCGTCCCAAAGAGAAATCTTTTGGAACATTGTAAAAATAAGGTGATATCCGTCCGGACGGCGCCCTTTGATCAGCAGAAACAGATTTATTTTGGCAGGCGCCAAAAGGCTCAAGGAACTCATGTGATGGTTACGTTGGGTTTATTGGGTTCATTGAGTTATTTAGTTCGTTGAGTTAGTTTAATCCTCTAATCCTGAGCGTAGCGCTAATTCTCTAATCCTCTTATCCTTATATTATTGATTATGGATCTTTTCCAGGATCAGGATATAGCCTTAATATATCTCATTCGCAAATCGTAAAGTATGTGCTCCAAAAAACCTTTTTCGTCCTCAGCTAGATTTCCAATCGTCTTTTCCTGAAGCATGGCCAAGGTATCTATAGTATGTTGAGCAAGAATGAAATCCTTCTTTGTTTCGCCTGAGCCGAACTCCGGGATCTCACCCAGATGAACCAGAGCTGACGTGTTAAGAGAGAATAAAAAAGTGGAAAGGTTCACATCAGGAAGTGGCGAAGAATCAGATTTTTCCGATTCAGTGGACTTGGAATCACTCGAATCTTCCTGATCTGTGCCTTTCTCGGCGCTGTGTCTCTTGTCCGTAACCTTAGAGTCTTCCCCGTCACTGTGATTCATTGTTTTTTTCTCCTTAAATTCTAAGGTACTTACTGAACCTTATTCAAAGTTAAAACAAGAAGTAATTTTGGGCAACCCCATATTATAATTATACTGCAAAAAGCCCAAGATGCATCCATTTATAGGCAATGTTGAATGTTGCGTACTTCTTTCAGTCCACCTATACTCCAAATTACCATGATAGAAGATTCCCTCAAAAACCTGTTTCCCCCTTCCGCCCTGGAAGAGGTTATCTCCCCCGATATTAACCAGGATATTCCTCCTTCTGCCAGACATGTTTGGCAGGTCTCGGATCTTTTAGCCAAAGTCCGGGACAGATTGGAGCTTGATTTTGATATCCTGTGGGTGGAAGGAGAGATATCAAACCTTCGACAGCCTTCTTCAGGCCATTGCTATTTCACCTTGAAGGATAATCTGTCCCAGATCAAGACCGTGCTGTTCAAGTCTCAGGCTACCCGCCTTCCTTTTGATCTGGAGGACGGCCAGTGCGTGATCTGTTTCGGAAGGCTCAATATCTATACCGGTAGGGGAGATCTTCAGTTGGTGGTGGAAACCGTTGAACCAAAGGGAGAGGGTGCCCTTCAACTGGCCTTTGAACAGCTAAAGGCACGCCTGGAAAAAGAGGGGCTTTTTTCTCCTGAGCACAAGTTGCCGCTTCCACTGCTTCCACAAAGGGTCTTTGTCATCACATCCCCCACCGGCGCGGCAATCCATGATTTTATCCGGAATGCCAAGGAACGCTATCCAGGGGCAGGCATCGCACTCTGCCCAGCAAGTGTTCAGGGAGAAGGGGCTTCCAGAGAAATAATCGACGCCCTGAGAATTGCCCGGCATATTGCTGAGAAAGGTGATGTTATACTGCTCACTCGGGGAGGTGGTTCGCTTGAGGATCTCCGGGCCTTCAACGATGAGACCCTGGCACGGAAGATTTTCACTTGTAACATACCTGTTGTCTCGGCAGTAGGCCATGAGGTCGATTTCACGATTTCAGACTTTGTTGCGGATCACAGGGCCGCCACCCCCACTGCAGCGGCACAGCTCATTTTTCCCCGCAGGGAAGAGCTTATGGACAAGGTCGCAATCCTTATCAGAAGAATGACCCTTTCAATCCACAACAGGTTAAAAATCAATCAACAGGCTGTTCAATTACTCCGTCATCGACTCAAGGATCCCAGAAGAAAACTTGTAGAGCAGAGACTTAGTCAGGACGACCTTTATGCCAGGCTGTTAAGAGTCATGCAAAAAAAGATTGTTTTCCGATCACAGAGATACCTGAACCTGCGTGAAAGGCTCGTGGTACACGAACCGGGAAGACAGCTTGCCCTGGCAAAAGCCGAATCCTGCTCCCTGTCGAGGCGTTTGGTCCGGGCCGGACCGGTCTCTATTGAAAGAAGACGCCAATCCCTTGCCACATTATCCGGAAAGCTAAACGCAGTAAGCCCGCTTGCAGTCCTTGCCAGGGGCTACAGTCTGGTTTACCTGATATCCGGAGGGAAACTTGTAAAACGTGCTGATCAGGTGGCGGAAGGTGAACGTCTCCTGATAAAACCTGAAAAGGGTACTATACTCTGCAAAGTGTTATCCACCGGAAAAAAACAGGACAAAGCCCTATCTGAAACCGACTGACCATTTGCCATGATATCAATAAAACAAAGATTTTTCTCATGCCTGCTCATGTTTTTTATAACGTGTTTTTTTTCCATCTGTAGCTGTACCCCGGAGGTAGATGCTGGATCGTATCCGGTTTCGGTAAGTCTGGAACCGGACAAGATTCCTCAGGGCGGCATCGCGTTGGCCACAATAAAAATAAATGACAGAACAAAACTCCTTGATGTCAAGTTTCTTGGGAAAAAAATTCCATACCACCGTGATCCATCCAGCCGGGATTACTTTGTACTCATTGGAGCAGGTCTTGATTGTAAGCCCGGAACCTACATCCTGACTGTTAAATGGCAAGGGCCTAATGGCCCTCATGACCTTTACTCCCACGAAGTCCTGGTAATGGAAAGAAGCTTCCCTGAAGAACGTCTTTCCGTACCTGAGCGCATGGTGGAATTTTCCCCTAAAATTCTGGAGCGAGTGCTAAACGATCAGAAGGCGGTAAGAGAAACATGTAATAAAATTTCAAATAATCTTTACTGGCAAAGGCCTTTTATCTGGCCTGTTAATTCCAAAATTCTTAGCCCATTCGGATTCAGACGGATATTCAATAATAAGCCCAGAAGCCCCCACTCAGGTGTGGATTTAAGGGCCCCTGAAGGTACTTCTATCCTCGCCTCCAATTATGGAAAGGTGGCCATGGCTAGAGACTGTTATCTAAGTGGAAAGACAGTCATCCTTGATCATGGCAAAGGCCTTTACACCCTTTATGCGCACCTTGTCAGTTATAAAGTCAGCGAGGGACAAGAAGTGGAACGAGGCCAGGTTGTTGGTCTTGCCGGGTCCACCGGACGGGCCACGGGGCCGCATCTCCATTGGGGAGTGAGCCTCCTGGGCAAGAGACTTGATCCTGAAGAATTGATGGCCTTGCTTGGCACCTGAACCTTCCCTTTCCCGTGATAATAAGGATTTTTTGTTGTATTCAGGGCGCGAGGAGCGAGCATAACGGGTTATGTGATCGACGAGCAACGAAGAAGACGGCAAAAAAGACATTAATTTGTTCAAGTTATTTATTGTACGTTCCTTAGCAGTTGATGATTCAAAAGTTCGAGAAAACTTATGACTGCCGAGCGCTATACATAATTTTGATTTACGACGCGCTGATGGTACTACTAGTGCGAAACGGTTATTCGATGTAAAATTTCCGGATTTGTTTGAGTGGACTTTAGAAAGGGTTGGATCATTACCAATGCCGCGAAAAGCCAGAAATCGGTCAGTTTCTAACCCATTGATTTTACTAAACTGTACCGCCTTAAGTGGGTAGCCCTATTTTGAGTAACAGTCGCCTTTCCGGGCCGGTGAGCTTCCCCTTTTCCACGCTCACAGTCTCCAATACCTGATAGTCTTTTCCTTAAAATCATCAGAGTGATAAAAACCCTTTACGTCTATTACCACACCCCTGTCAGGAGTAAGCATGTCTTTTATCAGTGAAACCCCGGCTTCTGCATATGTTTTGTGGGCTACTGCAAGTATGACCGCATCAACATTGGCAGGCAGGTCCTTGAGTAAACGAATGCCATATACTGATTCGGCCTCTTGCGGATCGGCCAGTGGATCATGTACCAGGGGCTCAATGCCATACTCCCTGAATTCATGGATAATATCTATTACTCTGGTATTTCTGATATCAGAACAATTTTCCTTGAATGTAAGCCCGAGTATAACGACCCTGGCCCCTTCAACCCGTACCCTGGCATGGATGAGTTCCTTGACTGTCCTCTCCGCAACATATGCGCCCATTGAATCGTTGATGCGGCGTCCAGCCAGAATAACTTCGGGATGATACCCTGTTTGCTGAGCACAATAGGTGAGGTAGTAGGGATCAACTCCGATGCAATGGCCGCCTACCAGACCAGGTGTAAAGGAGAGAAAGTTCCATTTCGTGCAGGCAGCCTCCAGCACTGATTGTGTATCAATATCCAGGCGATTGAAAATAATGGCCAGTTCGTTCATAAGGGCAATGTTGAGATCCCTCTGTGTGTTTTCTATGACCTTGGCTGCTTCAGCCACTTTTATGCTCTCTGCCCTGTATACCCCTGCATCCACTATAAGTTCATAGGTGCTTGCCACCTCTTCCAGTGTATTCTGATCTTGAGCTGCCACAACTTTTACTATGTTGGTCAGAGAGTGTTCCCTGTCTCCGGGATTTATCCGCTCGGGCGAGTAGCCAACCTTGAATTCTTTGCCATATTTGAGTCCGGAGACCTTTTCAAGGACAGGACCACATGTATCCTCAGTTACACCTGGATATACTGTTGACTCGTATACTACAATAGCTCCATGTTTCATGTTCTTCCCAACTATTTCCGAAGCAGAAATAAGGTACCTGAGGTCAGGCTGCTTATTGACGGTAATCGGAGTAGGTACAGCTACAACGACCATGTCTGTCTCTTTTATGGAAGCAGGATCGTTTGTAAAGCTGAGATGCACTGCCTGATCGAAGTCTTCGCGGTCAACTTCTGCGGTGGGATCAATGGTTTTTCTATAATTGATTATTTTGTCTTCGGATGTGTCAAAGCCGATGGTTTTTATTTTCTTGCCAAAGGCTATTGCCAGAGGGAGTCCAACGTAACCCAAACCTACTATTGCTACTGAGTTTGCTGCCATGTTATAAATACTCCTTATGAATGTTTTAATATATATCGAACAAAATGTTATAAATGGCAAATAGTATTTGAATGAAAAGTCCGTTTTTTGTAGATTGGGTTGATCCTGCAAGGTTATGTTGGGTTTCGTACCAATACCGTTCGGCATAAATATTGCTGATCAATCAGATAGTTGCATGTTACAGCAAAAAGCGTGCCGAATGCTATTGGTTTCGTACTTCCACTTACAAAAAAATTTTTGACTGACGCAACCCAACAAATCATTCGAGAGGGTTTCCGTTCAGATACTAAATAAAGATAATATCAGAAAGGCTATATTCTTGGCAAGTAAGTCGTGTCAATTTACTCAAGTTTCTAGCAGGAATGGAGAGTAATCGTGGATCCGGAAAAAATATTCAGCCTGTTAAAAAGTAGTTTTTCTCTGGAAAAATTGGTTCTTATTTTGGTCCTTCTGTTGGCGTGTTTCGTAAGTTACTACGCTACCAGAAGATATCTAATTAAGGGACTATATTATATCTTTCGCCGAACAGAATATAAATGGGATGATATTCTTATTGAAAAGGGCGTATTTAACCACTTGGCCTACCTGGCTCCTGCCATTGTGCTCTATTACGGCGTGGATTTTTTACCCTCCATTGCGGAACCTGCAAAAAGAATTGTCGGCGCATACGTCTTTCTCAATATTATTTTGTGGTTCGGTAAATTATTGACTGCCGGAGAGGCCATATACAATACATATCCCATATCAAAAAAATATGCAATTAAGGGATCTGTTCAGATATTAAAAATAATTCTTTATATATTAGGCTTAATAATAGCAATTAGTCTGCTTATAGATAAGTCCCCATGGGTACTTCTAAGTGGAATAGGTGCTATCACTGCTGTACTTCTCTTTGTATTTAAAGATACCATATTATCATTTGTGGCAAGCATACAGATATTAATGAATGATATGGTCAGGGTTGGTGACTGGATAGAAATGCCCAAGTATGGAACCGACGGTTCTGTCGTAGATATGGCACTTCATACAGTAAAGGTTCAGAACTGGGATAATACAATAACTACTATTCCGACGTACAAATTGATAGAAGATTCATTTAAGAACTGGCGTGGTATGAGTGACTCAGGAGGCAGGCGGATTAAGCGTTCAATTTTAATAGACCAGTCCAGTATTCGATTTTGCGATGATGAGATGATTGAGAAGTTTGAAAAGATACAGATACTGTATGAATACGTCAGACGCAAAAAAACAAAACTGGATACGTACAACAAGGAGCATGGCATAGATATCAGCCAGGTCGTAAACGGCAGGAGGATGACCAATGTGGGGACCTTCAGGGCCTATGTGATAGCATATCTCCGCAATAATCCGAAGATTCGACAAGACCTGACTTTTCTGGTGCGTCAACTGGCCCCTACCCCTGAGGGCCTGCCTCTTGAGATTTACGTATTTTCGAACGATATTGTTTGGGCGAACTATGAGGCAATCCAGGCGGATATTTTCGACCACATACTGGCCGTGGTGCCGGAATTTGGACTCAGGGTCTTTCAGAGGCCATCCGGACACGACTTGGGAAAGATATCCTCGACTTTACACTTAAATTGAGCAATTAGCGGTTAGCTATTAGCTTAATGATTACAGGATGTTGTACTATTACAAACTTTCGCCCGTTGGGTGTTATTTCTAATGAACGTAACGCCTTGATTTTTCAGAGCTAAACGCTAAAGGAAGAAAAACGGGGGGGGAGTAATGGAGCTAACTTTCTTCAATCGTCTTTTTTGTTTCCCTTGCGATCTTCAGTTCCTCATTTGTCGGAATCACCAGGACCTTAACCTCGCTGTACAAAGTATTGATCTCCCGGATACTGCCGCCGGGAGCAGCATTTTTCCTGGTATCAATTTCAATGCCGAGCCTGTTAAGCCCCTGACACGATTTTTCCCGGATGAGTGGTGCGTGCTCCCCAACTCCCGCTGTAAAAATGATGGCATCAACACATCCAAGGGCCGCGAAATAGGCGCCAATGTACTTTTTTATCCGATAGGTATAAACATCAAGCGCTACTGCCGCCCGTTTATCGCCTTTCTCCATATTTTCAATAACTTTTCGCATATCATTGGTGCCGCACAGCCCCTTGAGGCCGCTCTCTTTATTAAGCAGCCAGTCTATTTCCTGCAATGACATGCCTAAGTGATCACCCATGAAAAAAGGCAAGGCAGGATCAAGATCACCCGACCGTGTCCCCATCACTAACCCGGCAAGAGGCGTCATACCCATGGTGGTGTCAACGGATTTGCCATTTTTAATGGCAGCCATGCTGGCTCCGTTTCCAATATGAATGGTAATAAGATTAAGCTCTGTAAGCGGCCGGTCCAGATATTCCGCAGCCTGCTCAGAGACATAAGCATGAGATGTGCCGTGGAAACCGTAACGCCGCACCTTGTGCCGCTCGTACATCTCATAGGGAATGGCATAGAGAAACGCCGTCATGGGAATAGTCTGGTGAAAGGCAGTATCAAATACCGCGACCTGCGGCGCATCCGGAAAGATCGATCCGGCGACCTCAATCCCCATCAAATTGGAAGGATTATGCAAAGGGGCCAGGGGGATATTTTTCTTGATGGCTGCGATCACGTCTTCATTAATAATCACGGTGGAGTGAAACGTCTCACCGCCATGGACCACGCGGTGTCCCACAGCCGAAATCCTGGCCTTGTCCGCAATGACCCCGTATTTTGGATCAACCAGCAGGCCCACTATACGGCTCAGTCCCTCACGGTGGTCAGCGATCAGTCCCTCTTCTACTTTTTTTGTTGATTTGCCGTTTGGCAGGACTGTTCTGTGTGTGAGGACGCCGCTCTCTTCGCCGATTTTTTCAGCCAGGCCTCCTGCCAGTATCTTACGGTCTTCCACGTCGAACAATTCATACTTGATGGATGAACTCCCTGTATTGATGACGAGTATTTTCATAACAACCTTTTTTCCGATTGCGCCTGGATTGCTGTAATCGCAACAGTGTTCACTATATCCGCAACAGTGCATCCTCGGCTCAGGTCATTCACAGGATGTTTTAACCCCTGAAGCACAGGGCCGATAGCCACTGCTCCGGCTGACCTTTGAACTGCCTTGTAGGTATTATTACCCGTGTTCAGATCAGGAAAGATAAACGTGGTGGCCTTTCCTGCAATATCGCTCTCAGGCAACTTGGTTTTTGCCACCAAAGGATCAACGGCTGCATCATACTGGATAGGTCCTTCGATTTTCAGACCCGGAAAAAATTTGTGGGCTTTTTCTTTTGCAATCCTGGTTGCTTCACGGACCTTATCTACATCCGCTCCCTTGCCTGACTCTCCTGTAGAATAGGAAAGCATGGCAATAACCGGATCAATGCCAAAGGTCTTTGCGGTTTGTGCGGAGCTAAGTGCAATTTCAGCCAGTTGGCCGGCATTTGGATCAGCATTAATTGCACAGTCCCCATAGACAAGCACCCTGTCCTCCAGGCACATAAATAGTACGCTCGAAACAATGGAGAAACCCGGCTTTGCCTTGATGATTTGAAGCGCGGGACGGATCGTTTCCGCAGTACTGTGTGCCGCGCCGGAGACCATTGCATCGGCATGCCCCTTATAGACCATCATGGTTGCGAAACAGTTTACATCTCTCATCATATCACGTGCATATTCCTCTGTTATCCCCTTATGTTTCCTTAAATTAAAATAGGTCTGTACGTACTCCTCAAATAACCCTGATCTCAGGGGATTGATGATATTCGCGAGGCTCATCCTCAGCCCCAGTTGCGCGATCTTTCCATGGATCAGATCTTCATTGCCGAGGAGAGTGATATCCACCACTTCCCTATAAAGCAGTGTCTCGGCAGCCCGCAAGATTCTCTCGTCTTCGCCCTCTGGTAAAACCACGTGCTGCTTGTTTGCCTTAGCCCTTTGCACCAGTTCATATTCGAACATCTTCGGAGTAACAATGGTGGTATGGGTTGTAACGACCCTTTCTTCCAATTGCTCCGCATCCACGTTTTTTTCAAAGACCGCCAGGGCCTGCGTTATCTTCCGGTCATCATCCGGTGAAATTATGGCGTGGATCTTGTTAACATTTGTTGCTGTGGGGAAGGTATTTTCTTTGACGCTAAGAATAGGCACCATCAGGGGAAATCCTTTAATGAGATCCCATATTGGCTTTTCCGGCTTCAAGCCACCGGTCAATACGATCCCGGAGATATTTTGCTCGGACGCGGATGAAACAGCAGCCAGGCAGGCGACGATCACGTCCGCCCTGTCTCCTGGAGTAATAATCAGTGAACCATATTCTATCCTGGTCAAGAAATTATGTAGTTGCATCGCCGCGATCGTAAAGTTGTGCACGTGCCGGTTCAACTGTTCTTCCCCGTATAACACCTCAGCATTTAAAAGTTTCGCAATCTCGCCCACTGTGGGATTTCCAAGAGACGGTTCATCCGGCATGGCGTAAAGTAACTGTTCTCCGGTCAAGTCCTTTTTTTTCAGGATCTTGATAATCGTTTCTCCATCCTTTGGCTTTGTACGGTTAATAATTGTGGCGATTGTGTGGCATTTTTTTCCACTCAGGGATTTAAGAGCTACTTCGACGGATCGGACTATATCATCCGTGCTCTTCCGGTGTGCGTTGGTCACCAATAAGACCGGGCATGACAGATTTTTACTGATTTCCGCATTGATATCAAACTCAAAGGCAGCAGCGGAACTCACAAAGTCGGTGCCTTCGCATAACACAAAATCGCAACCATCACTTAACTGGTTATACTTATTGATTATTCCATCAATCATCTCAACCTGCTTGCCCAGTGAAACCAGATTGCCGGCATCTGTTGCGGCAAATCCGTACATTTTATCGTACGGAATTCCCAGGTCAAAATATGAGGAAACAAGATTGATGTCATGATCCTGATCTTTGGTGTCTAAAATAATCGGGCGAAAAAAGCCAACCCTGTCGATTTTCCTGAGCAGCATCTCCATTACGCCCAGGATAATGGCTGATTTTCCGCTCCTTGCTTCAGTGGCCACTACATAAAGGTTGTTTGACATGGTAGCCTCCTACTGTTGGGAATCTGTGATTCGTGGTTTGTGATTCTAAGGGGATAGAAAAAATCAGCAAAGCATTGGGGAGAATATGGTGGGCGATGGGCGACTCGAACGCCCGGCCTTTGGCTTCGGAGGCCAACGCTCTATCCAACTGAGCTAATCGCCCACTCTATCCATGAAATGCCTGAACGAAAACTCCAAATTTTGTTTTCTCAATTTAGATCAGAGACAATTAACATATTAAGGTTATTGCCTTTTTTAAATTCAATTCAAAATTATGTCTTAACAGTCTTTTCGTTCAGATATTAAAGGTACTTTAATTTGGCCAACATTGATTGTCAAACCTGATCAATGAATGACACGGCCCTTACGGGTTATCTATACCGGTTGGAAAACTATGCTTTTTTTGTTAGACTATGAGTGAAGGCGTTTCAAAAAATAATACTATCCTACCCTTGACAAGATAGATATCAAATAGCAAAAGACGTGTGACAAAAAACAAGGAAATAAAAAGGAGTTAATAAATGAACAAACGCTATCTTATGGCTCCGGGTCCTGTAAGTGTGGCACCTGAGGTTCTGGCAAAAATGTCAGAGCCTATCATCCATCACAGGTCACCTCAATTTTCAGCTATACTTACCAGGGTACGAGAGGATCTCAAATATCTCTATCAAACAAAAAATGACTGCTTGATCCTGGCGTCTTCCGGTACAGGAGGCATGGAGGCATCTGTGGTCAACCTGCTTTCTTCCGGAGACAAGGCCTTGGTGATAAGGGGAGGGAAGTTTGGCGAGCGTTGGGACGAGCTATGCAGTACTTATGGAGTAAAGGCAGTAAACATAGACGTCACCTGGGGAAAAGCCGTTGATCCACAGGAAGTAAAAAAGGCCCTGGACGCCAACCCGGATGCCAAGGCCGTTTTTGTTCAGGCCCATGAAACCTCCACCGGCGTCAAACACCCTGTTGAAGAACTGGGGAAACTGGTTAGGGAAAGGCCGGACACGGTCCTGGTGGTGGATGCCATAAGTGCCCTTGGGGTTTACGAACTTAAGACAGATGACTGGGGTCTGGATGTGGTGATAACAGGCTCTCAGAAATCTTTATCCCTGCCACCGGGCCTGGCATTTGTGAGTGTCAGCGAGAAGGCCTGGAAGCTTGTAGAAAAGGCGCAATTGCCAAAATATTACTTCAATTTTTTAAAGGAGAAAAAGGCCCTTGAGAAACAGACCACTGCCTTTACCCCTGCGGTATCCCTTATAATCGGTCTTGCAGAGGTGCTTCGTGGTATACGGGCTACCGGGCTTCCGGCCCTTTTTGTCCACCACAGGCGTCTTTCAGAAGGCACCAAGGCAGGAGTGACTGCTATGGGGCTTGGATTTTTCTCCACGGTCCCGTCCGAGGCCATAACAGTCATCAAGGCCCCGGAGAAAATCGACGCCCAGAATGTGGTAAAAATCCTGAGAGACGAGTATGGAATCACCATAGCCGGCGGTCAGGCCCAAGCAAAGGGTAAAATCTTCCGCATTTCCCATATGGGACATCTGGATGAATGGGATATGATCATAGCATTGGCCGCAGTTGAGAGAGCGCTTAATCAACTTGGTTATCCTATTGAATTAGGGAAAGGTGTTGCTGCTGCCGAGGCGTATTTTGCTCAAAATAAGGAACGGGAGATAAATAAGTTGAACAAAAATTAACAGGATTTTTTGTTGTATTCAAGGCACGAGGAGCGAGCATAACGGGTTATGTGATCGACGAGCAACGAAGAAGACGGCAAAAAAAACGTTAATTTGTTCAAGTTATTTATTGTACGTTCCTAAGTGAGGATTTTGACTTTGTGCCTCCAAGAC
>JAYEFH010000256.1:0-2323 GCA_034658555.1 Thermodesulfobacteriota bacterium
CCCCGAAGATTTTCGATTATAGCCATTTTATGTCGAAGCTACAATCCTACTAAAATATTAGAATACCACGATTAATAATAAAATATATAGCATACTCATGAGTCAATGTAAAGTAATAATAGCTGTTCTGGATATTTCATATAAGGAAATGGGCACCATATATGGTAGGCTATGTATAAGATAATCGCAATATATAGTGGCCTCAAGAGCAGATAATGGCTTATATGAAATATCCAGAGCTGTTAAAATACAATTAATCGGCGATCTTCGGTTTGACTTATGCTACCAACTACCTGTAAAATAAGGTTTTATTCTTTTTCGTTCAGGCACTATTTAAGAAGCTTATCAAATCCCTCGAATGTGCTTTGTCTGAAGATGGTTTGTATATACTTTCCTGCAAGAAGACAGGCCTCCCATTCCTCCCTTGAATAATGGATAAAACGATGGAGGGTGGCGACCATGCAACTCAACCTACCGGAACCCGGCGAGAGCATGCTCATTGCCTGATAGGTTCTGCCACGGACGAATCGATGTCCCAGGGCCGCAGAACGCCAATCATAATCAAAAAGAAAGTTGGAAACCCCCCTGATTTTGGCCAATCGTTCCCCCAGAGGAAGAGGTAGATTCGCCATGGCGGGGAGGCAAAAACCGTAGTCAATCCTTTGTATCCAAGAGGTAAAATTCCAGAATTGCATTCGTACGACATCCCGGTTTAAAGTCTTAAAGGTATTTTAATATCAACTGATCCGTAAAGAATTTCTTCTTATGAAGTGTTTGGAATACGCCAATCGTGCTCCATCCAAAACATTCCCAGCTCTGGTCGTTCACAGGAGATCGAGATCGCATCCGTGATATGCTCACAGAAACACCGAAGCGTATGTTGGTCAGCCACTGCAGTCTTTACTTGATACGTGCCATAGAGCAAGGGAAGTGAGGGGATCACAAGCTCTGTAACCTGTTCGCCTGTGAACAGGATGGGCTTTAGACCGGCCAGTTTAGTACTGGTTCCAAAAACAAGCTGTCCGTCAGCACGCATCAGGCCTATTCCGATGTGCCCCTCTAATGGAAGGCCAACACGTTTAGTTTTCACTTGAATCACAACATCCTGGGATTTCCCGATATGTTCTAATTTCTTTCCATGCGAATCAAGAATGCGCACATATGCCATGACCCTCGCACCAGGTTCCAGGGAAGACGGATGATCAACATTCCAACTACGATCAACTGGATCCAAGTATAAATAGAAAAATGGAAACGGATCAATCCCATATTCCAGGGAGGTTGTGGATTCTGGTCGTGAGTTATGCGCTCATAACGTTTGACCAGATATGGGTTTGTTTTTATCTTATTGATTACCGAGAATCCTTCAGCAATATCCTTAAATGTCAGAACATGGACAGACATCCTCCAAAACGATTTCAGCAGCCGCGCGCCATCATTAAATGTTATAGCTGGAGCCAGAAGATTCCCGGTAGGATTATCTGAACACCTTATTTTGCCTGCCTTACATGCAGTGGCTATCTTCGTTTGCTGCTGCCCCATAAAACGCTCTTGCCTGTTTTGCGCTGCCGTAATAGCCAATAGAATTTACCGCATCGCGAAGGGCCCACATGCTCCATCCACCGACTAAGTCGTCGCAAATCCCTGTCATGTCACATCCGAATTCAGACCAACCTTTCCCCCCTGTTTGTTGAGAAAGAAAGGGCTTTAACAGTGCCGTATGAGGACTGACTTTATAGGCGGCATCCAGGGCACTTGATGATACAGGAACATAGGGTCTCCGAGCCTCTGGGGCCAAGCGGGTCAACCAACGGCCGAATTTGACAAAACTGGGCTCGGCCAGTTCATGGGTAACCCGTACTCCATAGCGCTGTTCATTCAACGACGCAATGGCCCCCCCAAGGGACAGGATAGTAACTGTAGGGACTGTCAATACAAGCGCAATTCTGAATAGAGATACCTTCATGGACCGTGATGAACACGTTTGTCTTGCACGAAGGAAGAGGAGCAGGACAAATATCCCAAGGAACGGCAGAATCCAGATTGCCTCCGGCCTGGTATACCAGAAGGCCGCAAGACAAAAAGATGTTACGATAAGCCATAAACTATAAATTACAGTGCGGCCGCCAATTGAACATAGAAGTCCCAGGCAACCAGCCAATACCCCTGTTGTCAGAGATGTATAGATGGCTTCGGTGGCTACGAACAGGTTCGGATAAAGTGCAATAGGGTGAAACGCACAAACGGCAAATACCAAAACGGCCTGTAATCAGCTTACTTGACATGTACGCAGGGCCGCCGCAAGTCCTAAAATGCTCAAAAG
>JAYEFH010000257.1:0-2117 GCA_034658555.1 Thermodesulfobacteriota bacterium
ACCACATCGGCTGCCTGCCCTGATACCGATTTCACCGAGGCCAGAACACCGGTACCAGCATAGCCCTTTTCCATATATAGTGCTTTGATCTTCCCGGCATTTTCCTGAAGAGTTTTTTCCTGAATAATAGTATATGGCTTAAGATCTATAACCTCACGTATTTTTTCCTCTGAAATTTCTTTATTGCCGGATAATTTGATTTCCTGTATGGCAGGCTTTTCTTTCACAACAAAAGTCACGATGCGACCGGAAGGATTCTCCTTGACATCTACCTGCACATCATTGAAGAAATCCATCTTATATATTTTTTTAATATCAGAGGCAACAATCTCAGGGTCGAAAAAATCGCCGGCCCTGGTCCCCGCCGCCTGCAGGATTGCGTCAGTATCCACTCTTCTGTTACCACTGACACATACCTCCGCCACCAGGTAAGGGGCAGCCAGGACCTTTACCAGCTCGGTTTCCATCTGATCCAGAAGCATACTCATCTCGCTCCGATCCCCTTTGGCAAAAAAATTCCTTGGCTTACCAGCAGTATTCTCCAGATCAACAAGCTTTAAATTCAGGCCCAACCACTCTCCAAGGCAGTTGATGCTCCCATAAAACACAAACTGAACCTGTTGGACCTTTCCAGCCTTAATAATATCACCCAAAGACTCTGGTGGTTTGTCGTTTGACAAAATCACTGTATATCCATGAGATTCAAGGCGTTTGGAAAATCCTTCCCTTACCTCATCTGCCAAACATGACTTGTCTTTTGGTCCATGATAGGCCAGAGGGGTCCCGAGAATGGTTGCAGATGGAAGAGAAATGCTTCCCATGGTAGTGGAGACCGGAATAAATTGAAAAGGCAGAGACAAAACCAAACATACGGCAAGTAAATAAAATGATCTGCATATAAAAATTATCAGTCTTCGTAGAACATTAGATATTTTCATTTATTATTTTCCATGTAAAATAAAGTCAAATTAATTACCATCATCAAGATATACGCCCAACACCAAAACCCTTAAGTTCAGGGGCGTTGAGTTCAACGGCCCGGCCCTCTGCCAACCCGATACATCGGTCCATACGGCTTGCTAAGGCCAAATTATGGGTAACAACTACCACGGTTGTACCGTACCGTTTATTTAAGGTAAAAATTAATTCAGCGGCCTTTTCTCCAGTCCTTTCGTCAAGATTTCCAGTAGGTTCGTCAGCAAGGAGCAACCGAGGTTTTCTTACCATAGCCCTTGCCAGGGCTACTCGCTGCTGCTCACCACCTGAGAGCTGACCAACGCGGTGATCAAATCTTTTTTCAAGACCAAATTCAGCCAGTATATCCTTTGCCAATTCCTTTGCCTTTGACCGGGATTCCCCAGCCACAAAACACGGCATCATAACATTCTCAAGTGCGGAAAACTCCGGCAAGAGGTGATGAAACTGAAAGACAAATCCCAGTTCTCTATTACGAAATCTGGAGAGTTTAGTATCATTCCAGGAAAATACATTCTCTCCAAAGTGGAAAATCTTACCGCTGGTGGGGCAATCCAAGGTGCCCAGTATGTGAAGGAAGGTGGTCTTCCCAACCCCTGAAGCCCCAACTACTCCAACAATTTCACCAGAATAAATCGAACATTTGAGATCCTTCAGCACCTCCACCTTGAGTTCGTTGTTCATAAATGTCTTTCTAAGACCATCAATTTCTAAAACCAAGGTTTTGCCGCTCAACCTGCGAGGAGACAAAGGGTCTTTTGCACCAGCAGATTCTAACAAAGTTTTTTGCACTCCAGCCATATATAAAATAAAATTAAGTAAAAAAGTGATCCCATTGATAACAAATAAGACTATCTCAATCAAGTAAAGAGGTACATGAAATGTTGAATTCTGGGATGGTTCCCTACCATGTGATGTCTAAAGCCGAATACCTTTTCATTAATTGTAGGGGCGGATTTCAAACCCGCCCCTATAGGTTGGGGGCACATTCCTCAAATATCTCGGATATATCACAACATATGGAACCATCCCTGAATTCTGAATTTTATCCCCTTTTTGCCAATGAACGAGCTTGAGGAATACCTGAGACAGATTGCTGCAAAAGGGAAGATGGCTATTTATGTAGACGACGGAGAAAAGTT
>JAYEFH010000257.1:2217-10114 GCA_034658555.1 Thermodesulfobacteriota bacterium
ATTGGACTACATTTTCACAAGTCATGGGTACAGAATTTCAGTTCTTCCAGGAAGCAAATAAGATAACCTTACCTACATCCTCAACTAAGGATATAGTTACCCCCTTCTATGCGCAGGCCTATACCCTTTACTATTGCAGTAGACACCGTCTTTCTGGCTGTTCCCAGAATTCGCCCGAACGTCTGCCTGGAAATGCCCATCCGAACGGCAGCGGCGTCCTGATCCATTCCCTCCATATCACTCATACGCAATGCCTCAAGACCTTCAACAGTCAGGACAACTTCCTCAAGACCGCGCAATCGTATGCCCCTCGGCTTAAAATAGGTTACTGCAGGCTCTTGATCAACTTTTCGACATTTAGGGGGTCTGGCCATAATTTTTTCTCCACTTCAGCTCTTTAGCACTTTTTGCAGAGCTTCAACACACCGTAAATTTTCTTCGGGGAGACCAACAGTAATCCGGATGTGATTGGGTAAACCATATGCAGTCATTGCCCGCACAATGATTCCTTCTCTGAGCATTTTTTCATAGACCATTTTGGCATCCCTGTTGATATCTATAAGAATAAAGTTAGTTTCACTGGACATTACCCTGTATCCTAACTCCTCAAGTTTTTTCGTGAGGAAATCCATGCCCTGCCACACGGAATCAACGGTTTGTGTAAGGTGTTGATGGTCATCCAGGGCTGCAAGGGCCCCTACCTGGGCCATAGTGTTGACATTAAAGGGTTGCCGGACCCGCTCCAGATATTTGACTACATCTCTGTCCATCACTCCATAGCCTACCCGAAGTCCAGCCAGGCCATAGGCCTTTGAAAAGGTCCGAAGGGCTACGACCCTTCTGTCCTGCTTCATATACTCTACTGCCTTTGGAGTCTGCTCGGTCCTAACAAACTCCATGTAGGCCTCATCCAGGACTACCAGTAAATGATCCGGAAGATTTTTCAGAAATGCATCAAAGTCTGCCCTGTGAATGACCGTGCCGGTAGGATTGTTGGGATTATCCAGAAAGATCAGGCGGGTTTTCGGTGTAACTGCCCGTGATATGTTCTCAAGGTCGTGATGATACTCTGAAAGGGGAATGACTACATTGCTTCCCCCCACGACCTGCACCATTTTGCAATATACCAAAAAGCTCGGATCACTGCTTATGACTTCATACCCTGGTCTAATGAAAACCCTTATCAGAAAATCTATCAACTCGTTGGATCCGTTGCCAAGCACTATCTCCTCAGAAGATACTCCCAACAACCCGGCAAGCTTTTCCTTGAGGTAGTAGCCACTACCATCGGGATAGCGGTGCAGAGAAGATGCTGCATTTCTTATGGCCTCCAGGGCCTTTGAAGATGGCCCTAGTAAATTTTCATTAGAGGCGAGTTTGATAGGATCCTTTACTCCAAACTCCCTTTCGAGTTCCTCAAGGGGCTTACCTGGAGGATAAGGGACAAGGCTTGTGAGATATTCCGGGATTTCAAAAGATAACGGTTTTGATTTATTAAACATGTAATAATCCTTAACTTGTTCCCGCAGTTTTCGAATACAGTTTATGTTCTTCCAGTCCAAGATTCGGATTAGTTTCCACCCTGATTTCAACATCAAAGTTTTTTTCAAGGTTATAGAGTTCTAAGCGCTTGCGGTTAAGCAGGTATGAGACAACCTGATCCGGGGCCTCCAGCACAAGTTGCCTTGATTTTTTTTCATGACTACTTGCCAGATGAGCACTGATTCTTCTTAAGTCCGCCAGTGCAAGGGCCTCCACAGACATCACCACTCCCCTTCCATGACAGTAGGGACATGAGCAATAACTGCCTAGTTGCACAGGAGAGCGGATTTTCTGGCGTACCAGTTCAAGAACACCAAACCGTGAAATCCTGGCAGTTTCCGTTCTGGCACGGTCCTTTTTGAGACACTTCCTCATGCGCTTTTCCACCTGTTGTCTGTAGGTCCTGTTACGCATATCAATAAAATCAATAACTATTATTCCTCCGAGATCCCTGAGACGCAGTTGTCTGGCTATCTCCTCCGCAGCCTCCAAATTGGTCTTTAGTGCGGTTTCCTCAATATTTTTTCCCCTGACGTTTTTCCCGGAATTCACATCTATAGACACCAGGGCCTCGGTTGGCTCTATAACAATATGCGCTCCGGAAGGCAGGCTGACGTTGGGCTGATATACTTGCTCTATCAGAGTCTCAATATCGAAGTGTGAAAAAATAGGAACATCCCCTTGGTATAAACGTACAGTAGCTACCTGTCGTGGGGCAATGATGCGAAGAAAGGCCTTTATGTTATCATAGATCTCTTGCCGGTCCACCAAAATTTCCTTGACATCACTTGTGAGATAATTCCTCAGAAATCGTTTTACCAGATCACGGTCTCTATAAATAAGGGCTGGGGCCTGAGCGGACTGAGCTTTTTTTCTTAAGTTGCTCCAGAGTCGTGCCAAGTACCTGAGATCCTTCTGTATCTCTACCTTTGGAACGCCTTCAGCGACTGTCCGGGCAATAAGTCCCACACCTTCCGGCAACTTGCATGCCTTTAATATCTGTTTAAGCCTTTGACGTTCCTCTTCATCCTCTATTTTCCTGGACACGCCTACTTGAGCAGTACCTGGCATCAGCACCAGATACCTCGCAGGGATTGACAGATAAGTTGTTATCGCAGATCCCTTTATATGGGTCTCTTCCTTGACTATCTGTACAAGAATGTCCTGGTCCTTTTTTAAAAATTCATGGATACGTTTTTTGTTTTCAGCATATCCATAGTATTCAGGGTGTATATCAGCTAAGGGCAGATAGCCATTTCTGGGAAGACCAATATCAACAAAAGCCGCGTGTAGGCTTGGCTCTATTTTTAATATTCGGCCTTTATAGAGGTTACCTCTGGTCTGGGTATGGGAGAATGTCTCAATATCAAAGGCCTCAAGACGTCCATTCTCAAGGAGGCCTATCCGGCATTCCTCCGGCGCCTCCATGTTGATTACAATCTGGCATTTGCCTGATTTGCTTGATTTTTTCCTTGGTTTCATATTAATTTTCATATACTCCTAACCCGGATAAACCGGAACAGTGCCTAAAGTGAACTAAACACCGGCCTTGTCACCGGGAATATAAAAAAGCTTGTTATCGAATGCCTCGAGCTTTATCAGACCTGAGCTGTACATTCGATTAAGTACATCCTGAACAGATCTAGATCCAAGGCCCAGAACATCCTGAAGGTCTTCGATACTGAGAGGCCTTCTGAGCAAAGTATCCAATATCTCAGCCTCAATAATCGGCTGAATTCCCTTCTCCATGCTATGTCTATAATCTACTATGACCTCGGCCTTTTCACCCAGTTGTTTCTTCAATTTCTCCATCTGCCTTTTTGATAGAGGATTGGCCCAGGTCTCGACCGGAGGACGAACTACAGTATTAAGCTGAATCTTGTCAGGCTGGATAGACTTTAAAATCTTTTTAAGTCCTCTGATTTCATCTGTGCCGTGATTAACCTCCCTGACAAAAAGGACCTCCAGCCAAATTTTTCCCTTAAACTCCTTTCGTAATTTTATTAAGCCATCTAAAATGGTCTTGAGATCTACGCATTTGGCCGGACGATTGATCCTTCTGAAAGAATCAAGCACCACGGAATCAAGAGATGGCAATAAAATATCCGCATGACAGAGTTCCTCTCTCACTTGCGAATCAGAGAGCAAAGTGGAGTTGGTAATGACTGCAATAGGTTTATCCGTAAGTCCCTTGGCAAAGGCCAGAAGCTCTCCAATGCCTGTATGGAGTGTGGGTTCTCCCGATGCAGTAAAAGTAAGCACATCAAAGGTCGTTTTTCCAGAGCACAAGACATCCTCAAGCTCAGCCCTTATAAGGGCGGCAGGTATGTACTCATTTCTCTCACATGTATATTTTTTGGTACTCCCTAATTCACAGTAGACGCAATTCAGATTGCAGGTCTTAGGAGGAAGAATATCCACCCCAAGTGACAAGCCTAAACGCCTCGAAGGTACCGGACCAAAGCAATATTTCATATTAAGTAACCGTTCACGGGTTCAGGGGGTTGAGGGTTGTTTTCTATTCTCACGCCTTCTCCATTCCCTCCTTCCTCGCAAGTTTGGCGAGAGGGCGGAAAAAATTCACGAATCAACGGTTCAATTTTTTGGTAAATCCCGAACATCTTAACCCTTGAACCCTGAACCTTTGAACCCATAAATAATTATCATACTTCTTGGCAGGCTGGGAGTAAACAATTTGGGAACCCCGCGGCCTGCCCGATTATTTCGGATGTCTTGTCAAAAAATGAAAATTCATATACGTTTCAAGCTATTCAAATATTTATAACCGTTCATGGGGTCAAAGTGAACCGTGAACCTTTGAACCGTGAACGCCTAAAAATATGTCGGAAAAAAATAAAATTCAACTGGCACTCCTGTGTGGAGGTCGCTCTGCTGAAAGAGATGTGTCCCTTGCAGGGGCACTAGAGGTAGAAAAGGCCTTTGATCCAGGCCGTTACGATATCACGCGTTATGATCCAGCCACGGATCTTGACCGACTTGTCAGAGACGCACCACGCCTGGATGTTGCTTTCATACTTCTTCACGGTCGGTATGGAGAAGACGGGACCATACAAGGTCTTTTGGACCTCATCGGTTTACCTTATCAGGGTTCCGGAGTCCTGGGTAGTGCATTGGCCATGGACAAACACCTTGCCAAAGTGATTTACCAGGAGGCAGGGATACTCACTCCTCCATGGATTCACATCCTTCGCAGCGATAAAGTGGACATAAAACAAATCGTGAACCGCCTGGGTATTCCACTCATGGTTAAACCCTGCACCCAAGGATCAAGCGTAGGAATAAGAAAGGTGACGGATGAAAACAAGCTTGGTCCCGCCATAAAAGAAGCATTTCAGTGGGATAACAGGATTCTGGTTGAATCATTCACACAGGGACGGGAGATTACAGTAGGAATTCTGGGTCTTGAGGAACTTTTACCACTTTCTGTGGTTGAAATCATCCCAGACTCGAGCTATTTATTCTTTGATTACGATGCAAAGTACTTACTTGGGGCCACAAAGGAGATCTGCCCGGCAGATATACCGATGCAGGCATCTGAAAAAGCCCGGGCCATGGCCGTTGCAGCTCACAAAGCATTGCAGCTACGGGCCTATAGCCGTACAGATATGATTCTTGCAAACACCGGCAAAATATTCGTTTTGGAAACCAACACAATTCCCGGGATGACTCCGACAAGCCTTTTCCCCCAAGCCGCGAATGCAGCGGGGATTTCCTTCAGCAAACTACTTGATCAACTTATTGATATGGCATTATCCGGAACAGTGCCTAAAGTGAACTAACGCCTCTCTCTCTTACGGAAAAGTATTCGAATAGGAGTTTGCTTCAGTCCCAGTTGCTCGCGAAATTGGTTTGCCAAAAATCGTTTATATTGAGATGGTATGACGTCAGGGTAGTTCGAAAACAGGAGGAAAGTCGGCGGTTTCGTTGCTACCTGCGTCGTATAGTAGAGTTTCAAGTAGTGTCCTCCGGAAACAGGAGGAGTTCTTTTTGCCAATGCCTTCTGCAGGACACTGTTGATGGTGCCCGTATTAATTAATGCATTAAAATCAACACAGACATTGTCTATCAAGGGTAAAATTCGGTTGACACGCTTTCCTGTGAGTGCTGAGATATTCAGGTGGGGAGAATAAGGAATAAACCGCTTTGCCCGCTCCAGCTCCCCTGATCTTAATTTCACTAATGACCGATCTTGCCGGATCAGATCACACTTGTTGAACAGGGTAATACATGCCCGTCCATATCTTTCAGTGTAGCCGATCAGCCGTTTATCCTGATCTGTAATTCCTTCTGAAATATCCATTACAATAAGGACAATGTCACAGGCCTTAATAACATTAATGGCCTTAATAATACTGAATTTTTCTATTTTATCACTGACTCTGGCCTTTCGCCTTATGCCTGCCGTATCAGTAAGCAGAACGTCTTTTCTGCCGGATCGCTGAAGAAGTGTGTCTATGGCATCTCTTGTAGTGCCCGGCACATCGGTAACAATCATGCGAGATTCTCCCGCCAGTCTATTAAGTAAGGAGGATTTTCCCGTATTTGGTCTGCCGATTAGCGCCACTTTTATTAGCTTATCCTTGGGCCCCAGAGGTAAATCTTCGAGGTCTGCCGGACTATCTTCTAATGGTAGGTCCATGTGTTTGAACACATCAACCACTCTTGTCATCAGAGCATTCATCCCCCTCCCGTGTTCAGCCGAGACGGGAATGACTTCGTTCACACCTAATTCGTAAAATTCATACAGATCAAGCTCGCGAGAAGGATTATCTACCTTGTTTATTATTACTAAATATGGTTTCTTGTAAAGACGTAGTGCGTCGACAATTTCCCTGTCTGCCGGAGTGAGGCCTTCTTTAACATCCAGAACTATCAAAAGCAGATCAGATTCTTCTACTGCCTTTAGGCTTTGCTCATGGACAATTCGGGACATGCTGTCCAGGTCGGGAGACCTGTCCATGCCGCCCGTATCTATAAGTTGCATTGTAAGACCCTCCCATTTGAGCTCGGCATAGCGGCGGTCTCTGGTGAGCCCAGGGGTCGAATCTACCAGTGCACTTCTTGTTCGGGTAAGCCGGTTAAGAAGTGTAGATTTGCCCACGTTTGGGCGTCCTATCAGTGCAACCTTTGGTATTTTTTTGTTTTTGAACTTGGAATTCATGTTGTTGTAGTAAAGTTGGGCATCCTTTATTCACCAGTTTATACTTTTTTCGAAAAAGTGTGTATTGTCGAATTGAATGCCGGTGTCGAAACTTGAAAATTTGAAATTAGGTAACGCATTTACATCTTTGTATTTTTCCCAATTTTAAATTTCCAAGTTTCAAATTTCACTGCCAAAATACAAGATTAACAAAGTGTAAACCACTTTTGACTTATCGTGAAGGATACCATGTATTGAGGACATATGCTTGACGATAACCCAAATAGTCATCTAATCTATAAAGAGTGTAGAGCTTTTTTTTATAGAATTTGAGGGAGGTGATAAGTATGTCACAAAAACGTATTTTAGTCCTTCTTGCACCTGGTTTTGAGGAGCTTGAGGCGGTAGCTGTTATTGATATCTTGAGGAGGGCTGAGCTGGAGGTTGTATCCGCAGGAACAATTTCAGGACCAATCAGTTCAGTCCGCAATATTGCGATTTTGCCTGATAAATTACTCGACGAGGTGACAGAAGATGTCTTTGATTTGATAGTATTGCCAGGCGGACTCGACGGCACAGAAAACCTTGCTAAGGACCAAAGAGTAGTAAAGATGCTTCAAAAACAACTGAGTTCCGGCAGGGCTATCGGGGCAATATGTGCTGCTCCGACCGTTCTTGACCGATACGGCCTTGCCCAGGGAAAAACCATCACATGTCATCCAACATGTAGAAATGCAATACAGAAGGCCCGGCTTTCAGAAGATCGGGTGGTCCGAGATGGTCTCCTTGTGACGAGTCAAGGTCCGGGTACGGCTATCGAGTTCGCTTTGAATCTCGTTGAATTGCTTATGGGAAAGGACAAGATGCTTGATGTAAATGTCGGGGTATTGGCTCGAATTGATTAGTGAAAGTATAGTAATCATTTATGACAAAGAAACGCAGATCCAAAAAGACTCCGGATAAAATTTCCGCCTTGGTGCCCAAAAATGAGCCAGGGAGCCTTGTTCCCCTGGGAACCCCTGAACCTCTTCAGCAATACCTTGCAGAGATCAGCCGGTATCCCTTGCTGAGCAGAGAAGAAGAGAAGACTCTCACCAAGGCCTACCATGAGACACGAGATCCGAAGCTGGCTTCCAGGATCGTGACTGCAAACTTGAGGCTGGTGGTAAAAATAGCCTTGGATTTTCAGAAATT